>JAMONX010000067.1 GCA_027066435.1 Campylobacterales bacterium | reverse complement strand
AGACTCTTACACTAATCCAACTATATTTAGAAATCCAACACAGCTTACTACTGTAGTCAAAACTACAAGTTTTAACTACGGCTTTGTCTATTCAAAAGATAGAGAAGATTTAAAAGCATTAAAAGAGTATTTTAGGGTTTAAATAAAATTCATTTTTGCCGATATGTGAGAATGAAAAATGTATCCGAACTATTTAAAAACAGTATTATCATACCAATTTTGATTGCTTCATCAGCTTTGATAATTGCATTTTCTTACTATATGCCAAAAGTTGCACTTGAAAATACTATCTCAACTACAACAAAAAATAGTAATGATTTAGTAACTCAGATGCGTATTTTTCGCTCCTATTATTCAGAAAAGATATTAGCAAAGGTTAAATCACAAACAGATTTAAAAGTAAATTATGATCATGAGATAAAAAGTGATACCATTCCCCTTCCAGCAACTTCAATTCACGATTTGGGAAAGCTTTTTACTGATGGAACTGATACAGAAGTTAGAATGTACAGTGACTATCCCTTTCCAAATAGAAAAGATAGAAAACTTGATAGCTTTGAAGAAGAGTCATTAAAGTTTTTTGAAAAAAATCCAAATACCCCGTATATAAAAAAAGAGACATTAAATGGTGAGAAAGTAGTAAGATATGCAGTTGCTGATTTTTTAACAAATCAAGGATGTGTAAATTGTCATAACCAAAGAGCTGACAGTCCAAAGGTAGATTGGAGACTTGGAGATGTTAGAGGTGCTATTGAAATCATCACACCTATAAATGATGAGTTAAGTGCAAAAAATGATATACAAAAAAATATATTAATTTTTATTGCAATTAATGTTATTTTTTTAGTTTCCTATTTCTCTTTTATCTCTATAAATCGAAAGAAAATGTTAGAACAATTAAATGAAAATTTTAACAAAAATATAAAAAAACAAACTCAAAGATTTAATCATACCACTTCAGTTTTTGAAAATGCAACTGAAGCTATAACGATTTGTGATACAAACAGTATTATAATTGATATAAATAAAACTTTTTCGAAGATTACTGGATACACAAAAGATGAAGTGATTGGTAAACATATCTCTATCTTAAAATCTGGAAAACAAGATGCAACATTTTATAAGCAGATGTGGGAAAGCATAGCCCAAAGAGGATATTGGGAAGGTGAGATAACAAATAAAAGAAAAAATGGTGAACTATATGATGAGATGCTTCATATCTCAGCTGCTACAAATAGTGCAGGATATATAACTCACTATATCGCTGTATTTACTGATGTAAATGACAAAAGAGAGACTCAAGAAAGTATTTATAATCTTGCACATTTTGACTCTTTGACAAAAATCGCTAATCGTAACTTTTTTCAAAAAAAGTTAGCAGTTACAATCAAAGAGTTAAAACCTGGGTTAAATATACCTTTGATTTATTTAGATCTCGATAGATTTAAAATTGTCAATGATTCACTAGGACATAAAGTTGGCGATGAACTCCTTAGAAGTGTCGCAAAACGAATCCAAAAACTTTTAAATCATGATGATTTTTTTGCAAGACTTGGAGGTGATGAGTTTGCAATTTTTACAGAGAGTACTATAGAGTCAAAGCTTTGCGAAGAAAAAGCGATAGAAAAAGCAAATAAAATAATTGAAGCTCTAAATAGCGTCTTTATCATTGATAACAATCAGTTAAGTATCGGTTCAAGTATAGGAATTGCACTCTATCCAAGAGATGCAAAAAATATAGATGAACTTATGCAGTATGCTGACACTGCAATGTATCATGCTAAAGATAGTGGTAGAAATTGTTATACAGTTTATAGTGGAGATATCGCATCTGAGATAAGATATAGATATAAAATCGAACAAGAATTAAGAGTTGCTATAAAAGAGAATCAAATAACGGTAGTCTATCAACCAATTATAGCTTCAAAATATGGAACGATAAAAGGCTTTGAAGTACTTTCACGATGGATACATAAAGATTTGGGGTTTGTCTCTCCTGAACTCTTTATAGGTATTGCTGAAGAGAGAGGACTGATAGCTGAGTATACTTTAGCGATGCTCGAAAATGCTTGTAATCAAATAAATTTTTGGAATAAAAAATATTCTCAAAATCTCTATGTTTCTGTAAATATATCACCAGTTCATTTTTTACAAAGTGATTTAGTTGAAAAAGTAGAAGAGATTTTAAACAAAACTGCTCTCTCTCCTTGCAATTTAAAATTAGAAATCACAGAAAATGTAATCATAGAAAACAAAGAACTAGTATATGATGCCTTAACAAAGTTTCGCTCTCTTGGTATAAAAATAAGTATTGATGATTTTGGAACAGGCTACTCATCTATCGGATATCTAAAAGATTATCCAGCTGATTTTTTAAAGATAGACCGCTCTTTTGTTATGGATACTCCTGATGATAAAAATAATAGCAATATCTGCAAAACTATTGTCTCATTAGCTCATAACTTTGGTATAGAGATAATAGCTGAAGGTGCTGAGACAAAAGATAATGTAAAATTTCTTGAAAAAATAGGAGTTGAATATATACAAGGCTACTACTTTTCAAAACCAAAAAGTGCAAGTGAATGGGATAAATTTTTTAACTCGTATAGGGTAAAAGTATTAGAGAGTGTTTAAATCTCTAATACGCCTTTAAGCCATAAAAATAACTATAGACCTTTGATGAAGTTTCCGCTATAAATTTATCCATAAATTTTTCAATTTTATCTTTTTTTAGCCATATTGGTTCGCTTACACCACTTAATTTTTCTATCTCTTTTGTTGCAGTGTAGATAGATCCTACTTCATCTATAAGACCTACATCTTTTGCCATTCTTGCAGTAAAAACATGTGCATCAGCATATGAGCTACTATTGTTTATATCTAAACCTCTTGCATTTGCTACATCAGTTACAAACATGTTGTAAGTGTCGTCTATCATAGTCTCTAACTCTTTCTTTTCATGTGGGAGCCACTCTCTTGTTGGTGTGCCAATTTGTTTATATTTTCCAGCGGCTATTGTTTGTTCTTTGATTCCTATTTTATCTGCTAACTCTTTAATATTTGGAGATTGAAACAAGACACCGATTGAGCCTATCATCGCTCCTGGGTTTGCTATGATTTTATCGCTATAAATTGAGGCATAGTAACTTCCACTTGCCATAACTCCTCCTGCATATGAGATGACTGGTTTTTTTTCTTTAAGTCTTTTTATAGCAAGTGCCATCTCTATAGAAGGAGCAACTGCACCTCCTGGTGAATTTACAACCATAAGCACACCTTTTATATTTGGTGATTCTGCTCTTTTTACCTCTTCTAAAAATGCGGTACTATCAAAAATAGGACCATTAAGCTCTATCTTCATTAAATTTGGTTTATGTATATTTTCAGCACCAGGACCTCCAAAAATCAAAAATAAAATCAATAAAAATATCATCGATTTAAAATATTTCTGTATAAATCCCAAGGTTGCTGTAATTGGTGAAAAAAGTTTTTTAAAAAAATTCATTGTTGTTTTATCCCTTTTATAAATATGTGTTCAGCTTTATCAATATGCAAAACTAAAAAAAGTGCAAGTGCATCTAGATTTTCTACTACATCTGGTAATTTTAGAGATATTATATCACCATCAAGTCCTTTTTCCAACATACCACTATTTTTATACAGAGCCTTAGATGCATTTGCAGTAGATGCAAGAATTAACTCTTTTGCAAGTAAGTTTGGATCTATACTCTCATGTATCATAAGAGCTGCTCGCATCTCATCCCAAAGATTTAATGAACTATTTGAGCTTAGACCATCTGTTGCTAAAGTTAAATTTTTCACCTTTTTTATATCTAATTTTTTGCTTCCTAGAAGTCTGTTTGAAACTGGACAATGCGTTATAGTTCCTATATCATTCATCATTTCTAACTCTTTTTCTGTTGCTAGTGTCGCGTGAGTAAAAAGAGTTTTATATCCTTTAAAAAGTTCTAGATAAGAGATTGCTTCATTTACTGGCTTTGCATCTGGAGCAAAATTTTTAAAAAATTGCACAAAATCACCACTTGAACAATCAAGCCAATCTCTCTCAGCTTTTGACTCCATAAAATGAGTAGAGACTAGCAAGCTTTGCAAAAGTGCCTTTTTAGCTAAAATTGGATGTGTTGAGTAAGGGCTATGGATAGAGATAGCAGGAGTAAAAGAGTCACTCTCATATCTCTTGCTCTCTTCTAACCTTCCTAAAAAATCATTATAAAGTGCATCTACAGCAGCAGGGTTTGAGCCTAACACTTCGTTAAAATATACAACATTTATAGGGGTTTTCACACAAGAGTTCAAATCAGCTCCAAAGCTACTAATCGCCCCGATAGTTGTAGTTCCGCTTTTTAATATATCTTTTAAAACACCATCTATATAAGCTTCATCGCATCTGCTACTTAAATCATCACGACTCTTTATCACAGAGTTTAACCAAGATATAAAATCTCCATAATCTAGCGTTGTCTTATTTGCTGAAAACTCTAGATGCATATGAACATTTATGAGTCCTGGCATCAAAACTGAGTTTGATTCACACAAAATTACTTTTGCATCTGGATATCTCTTTGTAAGATCTTTTAGTGGAGCTATCTCTTTTATTTTTGAATCAAAACATATCGCTTGATTTTTCACTATTTTAAACTCTTTATCACAAGTTAATAAATAATCTGCACTTACTATTGTCAAACTCTCTTCCTTTTTACCATATATTAGTTATTATACTATTACATTTATATATTTAAAAGGAAAAAGATGAAAGTAGTTGTAATTCAAGGTCCAAATTTGAACATGTTAGGTTTAAGAGAGCAAAATATTTATGGTCCTATGAAACTTGAAGATATCCATAGTCAAATGGAAGGTTATGCGAAACAAAGCAGTATTGAAGTTGAGTTTTTTCAATCAAACTTAGAGGGTGAAATAGTAGATAAGATTCAAGAGTGTATCGATGATGCAAATGGAATTATCATAAATCCAGCGGCTTACTCGCACACTTCTATAGCGATTCGAGATGCGATAATGGCAGTAAAAGTTCCAACTATTGAAGTTCATATCTCAAATATCTATGCTAGAGAAGAGTTTAGACATAAAAGCATAGTAGCTCCTGTTTGTTCTGGACAAATTACTGGTTTTGGACCTTTCTCTTATCATCTTGCGATGGTTGCTATGGTTCAAATTCTTAGTGAAGTAAAAGCTATGCAAGAGGCTCAAAATACCCAACAAGCAGCAGCACCAAAACAAGATAAGTGATAAACTATATCCTTAAAGATGAAAATGCCGTATATCACGAATGCGGCTTTTCATGTGATAATGTACTCTTTATAAAACTAGGGAGTGAAGCATTTTTTATAACCGACCCTCGTTATACTGTTGAAGCAAAAGAGAGCGTAAAAAATGCGGAAGTTATCGAAGCTCCAAGGGATTTATATATTGAAGCCAAAAAGATACTAAAGAAATCTTCTGTTAAAAAAATCTTTTTTGATCCAAAAAATTTCACAGTTGCTGATTTTGAAAAACTCAAAAAAACTGTTGGAGTAACATTTAAAGCTTCTCCAAATTTTTCACAAAAAAAACGAATTATCAAAAGCCAAGAAGAGATAGAGTTATTAAAAATTGCAGCAAAACTTGGAAGTGAAGCTTTTGATAGATATGCAAAATATTTGCAAAACTGTGGAGCAAAAAAGAGTGAACAATATATCAACTTTGAAGCTGTTAGAGAACTTAGTTCAAATGGTAAATATGACCTTAGTTTTCACCCTATAACCGCAGTTGGTGAAAATGCTGCTAAACCTCATGCATATGCAGGAGAGAAATTGTTAGAAGTTGATGAACTTTTACTTGTAGATGCAGGATTGAAATATAAACGATTTTGTTCTGACCGTACAAGAACTGCACAATTTACGTCAAAATTAAATTTTGAAAAAGTACAAAAATTTAAAAATCTCAAGATGCAAAAAATTTATGATACAGTTTTAAAAGCACAAGAGGCTTCAATAAAAGCTGTAAAACCAGGAGTAAAAGCAAATGAGATTGATAAAGTAGGAAGAGATGTTATCGAAAAAGCTGGATTTGGAGAGTTTTTTGTACACTCAACAGGACATGGTGTAGGACTTGATATCCATGAACTTCCTGTGATATCAAAAAAATCTTCTATGGTTATAGAAGAAAATATGGTCTTTACGATAGAACCTGGTATCTATCTGCCAAATGAATTTGGTGTTAGAATAGAAGATACGATAAGAGTTACAGGAGATGGAGTGGAAATATTGTAATGATATGAAACTCCATTTTGACAAAAACTATCCTTTCACAACCCCAAAAAAATCAAAAAAGGCTCATCTTGCAACACTTGGAATTGGTGGAAATATAAAAAATACAAGAAGAAGGTTTCAAAAACTTTTTATCTACCTCTCAAAATCAAATGTTGTTGATATACTTTACACTTCTCCGATTTTAAGAAACCCACCTTTTGGTTATACAAAACAGAAAGATTTTTATAACGCTGTGATAATCGTAAAAACAGATCTAAATCCAAACAATTTACTTAAGTTTGTACTAAGAGTTGAGCAATTTTTTAAGAGAGATAGAAGTTTTAAAAATAGTCCAAGAACTTTAGACATTGATATAATATTTTTTGATAAAATAACCATAAATAGAGAGAATTTGGTTATTCCTCATCCTCACTATCAAAAAAGAGAATCGGTGTTGATACCATTGGCATATCTCGCAAAAAGAGTTCAAAGATGAAATTATTTACATTTACCGCACAAACTCCATCTGAAGCACTAAAAAAAGCACAAAGAAGTTGTGGCAGAGATGCATTAGTTGTGAGTACAAAACAGATTCGCAAAAAATCCCTCACACAAGAGAGCCTTTATGAGCTTGTAGTTGCTGTTGAAGATAGAGTGGTGTTAAAAAAAGAAAGATCTAGTCCAAAAGCTATTTTTGATGAAGAGATACTTGATAATATTTCACAAACTGCTTCACAATTATCAAAGCTTGAAAAATTAACCCAACCATTAGAAGCGACAAGTAAAAAAGGTAGTTTTGAAAAAGTAGGCTTAGAGATAAAAAATGATGAATTTAAACAGATAAAAGATGATATAGGCTCACTAAGCGATAAGATAAAAATACTTCAAAATATGCTTTGGAATGAAAATGAATCTGCTAAAAAGCTCTCCATACCTCCTGAATTTGCTGAGATTTATAGAGCTTCTAAAGAGAGTGGAATTGAGACTAAACATTTAGATGAAATTATGAGCCAAACTATTGAGCTAATGCCTCCATATATGAAAAACAATTCACAAACTATCAAAAGATATTTTCATGTACTTTTAAAAAAGATGGTTCCTTCACGAGTGGAAAAAGAGATATCTCACGGTGAAAAGAAAATTATGATGCTCGTAGGACCTACAGGAGTTGGAAAAACAACAACTTTAGCAAAAATAGCCGCTAGATACTCCTTTTTGAAATATAAAAACAAAGTTGGAATTATAACCCTCGACACTTATAGAATTGGTGCATTAGAACAACTTTTCCAATATGCAAAGATGATGAAACTACCTATCGAAGATGTTCTTGATACTATTGACTTTGAGAGAGCATTAGAAAATTTGAGACATTGTGATTTGATTTTGATTGATACTGTTGGAAGTTCCCCTTATGACAAAAAGAAGATTCTAAAAATTGCAAACTTTATAAAGCATACTGATAGACAAATTGATGTTAATTTAGTACTCTCTGCATCCTCTAAGATTGAAGATCTAAAAGATGCATATAAAAGTTTCTCATTTTTAGATATTGACACATTGATAGTGACTAAACTTGATGAAACTAGAAGTTTTGGAAATATATTTTCTTTGATTTATGAAAGTAAAAAACCTACAAGCTACTTTTCAACTGGTCAAGAAGTTCCCGACGATATAGAGGTAGCTACGGGAGATTTTTTGGTTAAGTGTCTGCTTGAAGGATTTGCTTCAAAGGCTTATAGTTGATTGACCAAAAAACAAAGGTTATAGCAATCGCAAGTGGAAAAGGTGGAGTTGGCAAGAGTATGATTTCTGCAAACATCTCTTTTCTCTTGGCTGATAAGGGGTACAAAGTTGGTATATTTGATGGAGATATCGGTCTCTCTAATCTTGACATCATATTTAATGTAAAATCAAAAAACAACTTTTTAAATGTACTAAAGGGTGAATGCACGCTTGAAGATATCAAAATCACAATTGATAATAATCTTACTCTTATACCAAGTGAAAGTGGTGATGAGATTTTACAATATGAGCCTAAAGTGATACAAGAGGCTTTATTAAAAAAGTCTTCATTTTTAGATAAACTTGATTATCTTATCATCGATACAAGTAGCGGTATAGGAAATTTTACTAAAATATTTTTACAATGTGCAGACGAGATAATTATCGTTACTACTTCAAATCCCCTTGCTATTACAGATGCATATACTCTTATCAAAATCACCTCTACTATAAATAAAAACTTAAATCTCATTGTAAATATGACTGAAAATGAGAAAGAGGGAAAAGTTATATATGAAAATATTAGAAAAGTTGCTAAAAACAATATAGAGACTCCATTTTCCTTAAATTATCTAGGTCATATAGAAACATCTAAAAATATATCAAAAAGTATAAAATTTCGTCAACTTTTTACAAAAACAACTCCAAGCTCTCTCTCCTCCTTTCACTTAAGTGAAATAGTTGATAATCTCATTTTACAATTAGAAAACCAAGCCCCTCCTAAGAAAACAAAAAATAGCTTTAAACTCTTTATCAAAAGAGTTATTGACAACTTTTAACTATCTCATTTGTAGAGAGTAAAAAAGAAGTGCTTAACGGTTTCTTTTGAATAAGTACAACATGTTTTGCAAAGTGCTGAAGTATTTATAGAGAAAAACCAAGCTGCCTAATTGTGAAAATTATCATAGATGAGTGTCTGCCAAAAAAGCTAACTCAGTTTTTTACACAAGATGAAGTATGGACTCTTCCTCAAATAGGTTTAGGATGGTACTCTGACAATATCGATACAAAATATAAAACTAACCAAAGAACTTTTAAAAGTGAGCCACAACCTTTTGAACTAGATGCAATTTACTGGTTTTGAGGTTTATGCTAAAATATTAAGAAATTTTAAAGAAAATAACTAGCTCAAATGCTATGAAAAATTGTTAAACTTTAGTATAATATACCTACAAAATGTAGTAAAAAGGAGTGGAAGTGCAGACTATGGCTATCAGAGATCTTAAAAACAATCCATCAGATTTGACAAAACATCTTGAAAATAATGAGCTTGTATTTGTAACAAAGCATGGCAAACCAATAGGTATCACACTACCTCTAAATGAAAATATTTTATCTATAGGCATTAAAAAAGCTGTTGCTTTGGAGCTTTATAAAAGTGGTGCTATCTCTATGGGAAAGATGGCAGAGATACTACAAATCTCCAAATCTGAAGCGATGAAACTTCTAAACGATTTAAAAATCGATTGGGTTGAATATACTCAAAAAGAGCTGGATGATGAAGCAAAAATAGTAGAAAAATGGCTAAACAACTAATCATCTCAGATGCAACTGCACTTATAACACTGATAAATATAGAGTCGTTTTTGCTACTTGAGGAGTTTGCAACAAAAATAATAGTTCCAAAAGAGGTTTATGATGAAGTGAGTATTTTTGATAATGCAAAAAAATTTTTGGATCAAAAAATCAAAACCAAAATTATTGTAATACAAAAAGTAAACAACAAAAATCTCTATAATAAACTAAAAATCAACCTAGATAGTGGAGAATCAGCCGCAATAACACTAGCAATAGAACTAAAACTTCCTCTAATCATAGATGAAAAAAAAGGCAGAAGTGTAGCCAAAAATATGGATATAGAGATAATAGGACTAATAGGTATTATAAAAGCACTCTATGATACTAAAAAGATATCAAAAAAAAGAGTTTTATTACTACTAGAGAGGTTAGAACAATCAGATTTTCGAGTGAGTAAGAAACTACTAGATATGATTTTAAAGGATGTAAAATAAACAAAACTAGGTGATACTTAGTGGGAACGGTACTAGTGGTAGAAATAAAGGTATATGTGATGAGTCACAACCTTTTGAAATAGATGCAGTTTACTGGTTTTGAGGTTTTTCAAACTCATGGTATAATTTAAACAAAAAAGGTCACTTTTATGCAAATCACTGACTTTATAAGCAAAGACAATGTTTTGGAGTATCTAAAAGAGATTAAGACTGCATTAAAAAAAGAGGGTATTAAAAAGCTTGGTCTTTTTGGTTCGTTTGCAAGAGGTGATGCATCTTTTGGTAGTGATATAGATATATTGATTGAGACTGATGAACTTTTTTTGAAAAACTATCCAGCTTTTAGAGCATTTTCAAGACTTCAAGAGATTAGAGAGAGTATATCTAATAGATTTGGTGGTATTAGGGTAGATATCTGTGATATTTCAGGTTTAAAAAAGAGTGATATTCCAAAAGAGGTGATTTATGTCTAAAAAGCAATTAGAAACTATCTCAAATATATAAAATAACAAATGCACTTCTCAAATAAATTTAGTTCATAGTCTTTATACCTATGACACCTGAATGTTTTAGCAAGCCATAGAAGAGATCAAAACAGATAATAGAAATAACAATATTCATTTGATTTATGTCAATAAAAAATTGGCACACTACTTGCTTATAGACCTATAGAGAGGTTGTGAAGTTTCCCTAAGGCGTTTAATAGTCAACTTTTAGTAATATTTAATATTTTACGAAAAGGAAGAGATTTGAGAAGTGAAAATTATGTCGCATTTTTTATAATTTGTGGTTTTTTCATTGGGATAATTTTTTCTATGGTAAAAATTGATACTGCATCTGGATTTCTATTTTCCACCTTAGCGATTACACTTTTTTTCTATCTATTTATTCATATTGTCTTAATCTTTTTTCTCTCCGCAAAAGAGGCTGAAGATAAGTATTTTGACAAACATGAGTATGAAACATCGGTAAACAGTCAAATAGCTGAAATTAAAAAGCGAGAAGAGTTAATTACAGCTATTTTGAAAAGCATTTATGAGAACGACGGATATAAAAAGAAGGAGATTAGGGTTGATGAGCAGTAAAGTATTAGAGAAAAAAGGAAGATATACAGAGACAAATGAGATGGTAATTCAGTATTTACCAGCGGTTAGAGCTATGTCATTTAGATTAAAAGAGAGATTGCCTTCATCAATTGATGTTAATGATTTAATAGCAATTGGAATAGAAGAGATGGTTAAACTCTCAAGAAGATATGACATTAGTCAAAATGACTCATTTTGGGGTTATGCAAAAAAGAGGGTTTATGGCTCTATGTTAGATCACCTAAGAAGCTTAGATGTAGTTAGTCGAAATAACAGAAGAATAATAAAAGCAATTGACACAGAGACTAGTAAACATTTGACAGAACATAGCCGTGAACCAACCGATAAATTTTTAGCAGAAAAACTAGGTGAAAGTTTATCAAAAATCAGAGATGCTAAAGTAGCTGCAGAGATTGCAAACAATGTTCCCCTTAATGAGCAAATAATGACAAACCAAGTAGATAGTGTTGAAGAGAGAGTAGAACAAGAGCAACTTATTGAAGCGGTTAAAGGGATTTTGACAACACTAAGTGATAGAGAACAGATTATCATACAACTTTACTATTTTGAGGAATTAAACTTAAAAGAGATCAGTGAAATATTGGAAATTAGCGAATCAAGAATTTCACAACTTCATAAAAAGCTTATGAAACTTATAAGAGACAGATTAACTGTTTAGGTAAAACATGGCAGATATATTAAGTCAAAATGAGATTGATGCACTTCTTGATGGTAGTGTTGATGAAGAAGATGAACAGAGACTAGAAGAGTCAAGTGAGCCTGATGAAAAGATCATGCTCTATGATTTTAAAAGACCTAATCGTGTTTCAAAAGAGCAACTTCGTGCAATCAAAAGTATTCATGATAAATTATCACGAAATTTGGCTTCTCATATATCAACTGTCATGCGTTCGATTATTGAAATACAACTCCAATCCGTTGATCAGATGACTTATGGAGAGTTTTTGATGTCTCTTCCTAGTCCTACAAGTTTTAATATCTTTTCCCTAAAACCATTAGATGGAAGTGCCGTATTAGAATTAAACCCTTCTATTGCATTTCCTATGCTTGATAGATTACTTGGTGGTAAGGGTGAGAGCTATGATAGTGAAAGAGAACTATCTGATATTGAGCTCAACCTTTTAGAGACAATCTTAAGACTTATTATGAGCAAATTAAAAGATGCATGGGCTGGAGTAACTGAACTTTATCCTATAGTTGAATCTAAAGAGTCAAGCCCAAATGTTATTCAAATTGTTGCACAAAATGAAATTGTCATTATGATAGTATTAGAGATTACGATTGGAGAGACAAGTGGGATGATAAATTTAGCTTATCCTGTAATCTATCTTGAACCAATACTCTCAAAGTTAGCAAATAAAGATATCATGATTGGTGAAACTAGTGTAAAAAAGAGTAGAAATAGTGAACTTAGAGAACTTGTAAAGAGAGCTGACATCATTTATGAAGGAATATTAGGTGAAACTACACTTAATGTTAAAGATTTATTATCATTAGAAAAAGGTAGTATAATAAGGCTCAATCGTCCAGCTTCTGATACAGCGGTCATATCTGTAGATAAAAAAGAGATTTTTGAAGCTCAAATGGGAATACACAGATATCATAAAACACTTAAGATATCAAAAGTAATTAAAAATGATAAAGATGAGATAAAAGAAATTTTACAAAAATATGAGTTGGAAAAATATGAAAAACTCAAAAATATCACTAAAAATATTAAAAAAGAAGTAATCAATGAATAATTTCATAAATCTATTAAACTCAGAAACTGCATCAGTTATTGAAGGATTGACAGGGCATGCTCCAGAGATTTTACATCAAGGAAGCACTAATATTGATGAAAAGTTTATAAACCAACATTCAATGGCTCTTGCTAACTTAAAGTGTGAATCAGGTTCTATCGCATTTGGTATGGATACATCACTTGCAACTGCATTAAGTGATATGATGTTAGGTGGTGAAGGCGAAGAACAGACAAGTATGAGTGAAGATGACATAGATGCAACCAAAGAGATTATGTCAAATATCTTTGGAGCCATTTCAACTGCACTCTCTGCTGATAATGATTTGCCAAACTTAACTTTTGAGATAGAAGATATAGAGTTTTTTGAAGAGGGTTCAAATTTTGAAAATTTTTCTACTATCAACTCATTTGAGGTTAAAGTTGCAAATACTACGGCTGTAATGTACTTTGCAGCTGATAATGAATTTATCTCAAATTTTCAAAGCATAGATGAGAGTGCTGATGAAGATAATCAACAAGAAGATAAACAATCAACATCATTGAGTGCAGACGAGCTTAAAAACATGGAGCTTTTACTTGATGTTCCTCTACCTGTTCGAGTTAGAATAGGAACAAAAACAGTACTTTTAAAAGATGTACTCAGTATGGATATTGGCTCAGTAGTAGAGTTAGATCAACTTGCAAATGAACCGTTAGATGTTTTAGTAGGCGAGAAAATAATCGCAAAAGGTGAAGTTGTAATCATCGACGGAAACTTTGGCGTTCAAATCGTTGAAATTGGCACAAAAAAAGAGATACTCTCTCAGCTAAGATAATATTAAAGTTTGATAAAATTTATCCTAAAAGGTCGGGATAATGAAAAAAATTTTAGTCGCAATGAGTGGTGGTGTTGATTCAACCATCGTCGCTTATACTTTAAAAGAGCAAGGGTTTGAAGTAGAAGGAGCTTATATGAAGCTTCACGATAGCCCAATTTACCACGAAAACAATATCAAAAAAGTTGAAAAAGTTGCCTCCTTTTTAGGGATAAAACACCATATTCTAGATTTACAAGAGAGTTTTAATGAAGCTGTCTTTGCTCCTTTTATTGATACTTATAAAGAGGGACTTACTCCAAATCCATGTGTACTTTGCAATAGAAATATAAAACTAGGAGCACTGCTAGATTTTGCAAAAGATGGTGGGTTTGATTTTCTTGCGACTGGACATTATGCTCAAATTAAAGATGGATTTATCACCGAAGCTGTTGATAAGAGCAAAGACCAGAGTTATTTTCTATCAAATGTAAAAAAAGAGGCTTTAGAGTTTGTAAAGTTTCCTCTTGGAGAGAGATTTAAAGAGGATGTAAAAGCCCAAGCTAGTAAAATTGAAGTCTTAAAATCTTTTGCAACACAAGCTGAAAGTAGTGAAATATGCTTTGTAGATGATACATATCTTGAAGTTTTAGAGGATCTTACTGACTTAGAGAAACCAGGCGATGTTCTAGATGCAAAAGGTAATGTGATAGGAGTTCATAAAGGTTATATGCACTACACGATAGGAAAAAGAAAAGGTTTTACAGTTCACGGAGCCCACGACCCTCACTATGTACTCTCAATTGATGCAAAAAATAATAAAATCACAGTTGGAACTAAAGAGGAGTTAAATGTCTCTTCTTTTCTTATAAATGAACTTAATATGTTTATAGATGATTTAAAGTTTGAGTGTTTGGTAAAGATAAGATATAGAAGCCCAAAAACTCCTTGTGAAGTAGAGATAAAAGATGACAAAGCAATTGTCAAAGTCCTTCAAAGCGTACAAGGATTAGCTCCGGGACAAGCTGCTGTTTTTTATGATGGTGAAAAAGTGATAGGCTCAGGATGGATAAAAGGAGAGATTGATGAACAAGGCTAAACTTTATGAAAAATTAGGACTTTTTTACTTAGGTCAAGAGATTGATATAAAAAGTGGCGAAAAAACTGATGAACTTTTACTTGTAAAAAACAAAAACCTTACAACCCATGCTGCAATTATCGGGATGACAGGAAGTGGAAAAACAGGTCTTGGGATTTCGATGATAGAAGAGGCAGTTTTAGATAAAATCCCTACTATCATAATCGACCCAAAAGGAGATATGGGCAATCTACTCTTAGCATTTGATGATTTTAATCCAGACTCGTTTGAAAAGTGGATAGATGCAGGAGAAGCGGAAAAAAAAGGGATGAGCAAAAGTGACTATGCACAGATAACTGCTCAAAACTGGGAACATGGCATACTTAATTCATTTCAAAATAGAGATAGAGTAAAAAGGTTTAAAGAGGGAGCAGACTTTACTATATATACTCCAGGAAGTTCTGCTGGGATTGGTATATCAGCCCTTAGTAGTTTTGATGCTCCTTCCAAAGATGTATTAAACGATCCTGATACATTTGCTTATCTTTTAAACTCTACTGCTACTTCTATACTAGCACTTATTGGAGTTGATGGTGACCCACTTCAAAGCAGAGAGTATCTACTCCTTACTACTATCTTTAATTACTTTTGGAAAAAAGAGATAAACTTAACTCTTGAAGAGCTTATCGGACATATCGCAAATCCTCCATTTGAAAAAGTTGGTGTTTTGCCACTTAAAAGTTTTTATCCTCAAAAAGATAGACTTCGCCTTGCTATGCTTTTAAACAATATCTTAGCAAGTCCAACTTTTTCTGCATGGCTTGAAGGAGAAGCACTTGATATCGAAAAACTTTTATACACAAAAGATGCAAAACCTAGAGTCTCAATACTCTCTATCGCACACCTAAATGACAATGAGAGAATGTTTTTTGTAACACTATTTTTAAATAAATTTATATCTTGGATGCGAACTCAAAGCGGAACTTCATCTCTAAGGGCTATGCTTTATATGGATGAAATTTATGGTTTTTTCCCAGCTACTTCAAATCCTCCATCTAAAAATCCGATGCTACTACTTCTAAAACAAGCTCGTGCATTTGGTATCAATATAACTTTATCAACTCAAAACCCAGTAGATTTAGATTATAAAGGTCTCTCAAACATAGGCTCTTGGTTTATAGGAAGACTACAAACAAAACAAGATATTGATAGAGTGATTGACGGACTCTTAAAGAGCGGTTCAGATGCAATGGATAAAAAGACAATATCTAATCTTTTGGCAAACTTAAACAAAAGAGTCTTTTTATTTAAAAGTGCACATAGAGATAAAATTTCACTCTTTACTACAAGATGGGTACTCTCATATCTAAGAGGCCCTTTGTCAAAACCACAAATTGAACTTTTGATGAGTGATAAAAAAGAGCAGATAGCGGCTTTGAAAGAAGAGCCTAAAATCACTAAAAAGAGTATCACTAAAAAAGAGTCAACTCCCCCAATGCTGTCAGATAAAATTAAGCAATATTTTTTTCACCCCTCCCCTGTACAAAATGCAGAATTTGAACCATATTTGATAGCAAATGCAAAAATTAGATATTACAATGCAAAAAGATCGATTGATAAAGAAGAAGAGTTTAGATATAAATATTATCTTGATGAGAGATCAGGTGATATAGAGTGGGATGAAGGTGAGAAAAACAGTGATGATTTCAATCTTTATGATACAAAAAGTTCGCAAAATACTACATTTGCATCTTTGCCAAAAGAGATATTATCAGCAGATAATTTAAGAAGCTTTGAAAAAGAGTTTTCAAACTATCTCTACCATCAGAAGCTGTTAACTCTTTATAAAGTTTCTGAACTAAAAATTGAGTCAAAGCTTGATGAGAGTATTTCAAGTTTTAAAATCCGTATAAATGATCTTTTGAAAATAGAGAAAGATGAAGCGATAGAAAAACTTAGAATCCAATTTGATAAGAAAAAAGCAGTGATTGATAGAAGATACCAAAGAGCAATCACGAAACTTGAAAAAGAGGAAGCTGATGTAAGTGCTAAAACTACAGATACGGTTTTAGCTTTTGGAATGACAATTTTAGATGCATTTTTAGGTAGAAGTTCCATAAAAAGAAGCACCGCTAGTAGAGCTGGAAGCACTCTAAGAAATGCTAGAAAGATTTATAGTGAAAAAGACGATGTTAAGTTAGCAGAACAAAATGTGATGGAAATTGAAGAAGAGATAAAAGCTTTAGCTAATGAGTTAGAAATTGAGATAGAAAATCTTAGCGAAGAGTTTGTGTTGGATAATTATAAAATTGAAGAGTTTTATATCAAACCAAGACGAAGTGATATCTATGATATTGAATTAGCAATTTTATGGGAGAGTAGAGTTTAGATGAACAAAGCACAAGATTTACTAAATCCTGACTCAAAAGATTTTAGTATGCTCGATTATGACTGTGCCTATATTCCACAAAACAGTGTTCGCATGAATTATAAATATGTACACAATGCAACTTCAGAGTTTAACACTGCCGTAATTCAAAGAGGCTGGAGAAGATTTGGTCGTTACTATTTTCACCCAATTTGCAAAGATTGTGATGGATGCAAGAGCCTTCGTATAGATGTAGGAGAGTTTAGCCCTACAAAATCACAAAAAAAAGCAACAAATAGAAACAGAGATACAAAAATAGTCGTACAAAAACCAACAGTAAGTAGCCTTCATATAGATTTATACAATAAATTTCATAACTTTAAAAACCAAAAAGATGGTTGGAGACAAAGAAATATAAGCAGAGACGAATATATAGAAAACTTTGTAGAAGGAGCTGGAGTTTTTGGTAAAGAGGTACTTTATATCAAGGATGATAAGCTTATCGGAGTTGATTTAATAGATATTTTAGAAGATGGCATAAGCTCAATATACTTTTTTTATGACCCAGACTACTCAAGATTATCACTTGGTACTTACTCTCTTCTCTACCAGATAGAGTTAGCTCAAATTTTAGAACTTGACTGGATATATCTAGGCTACTGGGTTGAGGGATGCAAGGCATTTGCATATAAACCAAACTTTAAACCACAGCAAATACTTGATGGTTTTCCAGATATAAGTGTTTCGCCTTTTTGGTATAAATCACCGATTTAAACCCTATAATAATGGAACATCGCCCCACTTTGATGACAAACTTGTTTCAATGTTGTAAAATACTTTTCTAATACTTTACATGAAGGATTTCCATAGATGATGTAAACATCGTTTTCATACTTTCCTTTTAAAGATACTATATTTTGTGCAACTTTTTCCATAACAACTTCATCAAAAGGGTTAAAAAGATATATCACTGATACATCTAATGGTGGGAGAAATGTTGTTGCATCTGCAAAGTTTGATTCTACATTTGAGAGAGCTAGTTTCTTGATGTTTTCTTCTGCAATTTGATGTAACTCTTTTGCAAATTCAACTCCGATAGTTTTCTTAAATCCAAAATTTTTAGCATGAATTATCGCCCCTGCTTTTCCGCTACCATAGTCTAAAAATATATTTTTTTCTATTTTCTTTCCAACGGCTTCTTCTAAGCCTAAAAAAACTTCTGCAAATAAATCTTTATGAGTTGATACCAGAGCAGTTCCATGCTCTTTATAATCACCTGTAAGAGTCAAATCATAAATATTTTGTGTAGAAAAATCAACTCCTTTTATCTTATACTTTACTCTTTGAAAAATCTTATCAACAGTTTTTTTAACTCCATTTGCTTTTAGTGAGTTAAAAAAATCACCAATTTTGTAAGCTAAACTATTTTGGTGTGACATATCTGCATTTGTATGGGTTTTTCTCATTTTTTCCCTTGTTTTTGTCCTAGCCATTGTGGATAGGAAAATCTATTATTGTGTTCATATAAAAGGGTTAGATATTCTGCTTTAAAATCCCAGTTAAAAGTTCCTATGCCCCACTTATCATCATACTCTTTATTTAAACTATAAAAATATCCGCCAGTTTTTAGAGTTCTATTTATCTGTTTGAGATAAAAATTTAGGTACTCCTCTTGCATAAATCCCATAGATACACTATTTATAACAAGATCAATACTCTCACTGTCTATATATGTTAAAATTGATGGTGGTATGATGATAAAATCATACTCCTTTGTTAAGTTGTTAAAATCATTCAATTTATCCTCTATGGTATTTAAAAGTGCAATCTTTGCATCTGGAAAATTGTACTTTATAAAATATGAAGTCATTATGAGAGTTTCTGGCAAATCTAATAAAATATGGCAACTTTTAGGAGTATAAAACTTTAGCATCCGAGACAATCCTCCATACCCTGCCCCGATATCAAGTATCACACCTTTTTTAAGTTCACTCAGTGGTAAAGTTTTAATCAAATCATTTACAACCACCGAATGAAAAAGGCTTTTATGACTTAACCTTTTACCTCTATACTGTACACATAAATTATTTCCAGCACTACTCTCACTTATAGAAGCTAAAAGAGTTTTATCAATCTTTTTGGCAAATCTGTGATATTCTAACACAAGATCAATCGATTCAAGATAAGATTTTATATAGGGTTTATCTTTATCAAGATAACTAAATTGGTCGTTAAACAGCTCTTCATAAAGCTTTGTATCACTTCTAAAGTTTATTAAATTTCTCTTTTTTATTGAGTTGTCTTTATATAAAAATTGTTCTCTTATGGCAGTTGCTATTCTCTCCCACTCTTTTGTTTTGTTAAAGTTTTGTGACTCTTTTTTTTCTGCTATTTTTAAGGAGTTAGCAATTTTTTGAGAAAAATCATCGCTTAACTGATAAGTTTTAGATTGTACCATTGGAGTTTTTGGCCACAAGATGTGATAATTTCCCCTAATGTATGACTTTTGTAACTTATCAAGAGTTGTATCAAAACCTTCAAGGGAGATACTTTTTTTAAATACCCTACCCTTTAACAAGAGTGCAAAAAACTCTTTTGTACTCCAAAGAATACGACCAATGAAGCTATAAAAAAGGGTAGATTTAAAAGGGCTTATCTTTGCACTCCAAGCCTGAACAAGATATCGTGACTCTTCTTGATATAAAGCTCTATTTATTAGTTCAAACATTACTCTTTTTAAAAAGATAAATCTTGTTAAAATCCACTTTAGATAATACATTTGACGACTTTTTGGTAAGATGTTGTTATTATATAGAACTTATGCATAGGGAAAGATGATTTTATCATGGAAGATTTTTTTAGATTTGTTGATTTTAGTAAAACCCCTGCATTGACTACCGATGAAGCTATTATCTTTTCTGGCTCTCTTTATAATAATCAGGCTCTAAAAAAAGAGTGTAATATAGTGGAAGAGATAGAAGATAGTAAATTAATAGAAGAAGCTTATAAACTATTTAAAACTTCACTATTTGAAAAACTTGATGGTATATTTAATTTAGCTATTTATGATAAAAAATCAAATTTGCTCTTTTTGGCAAGAGATAAAATAGGAATAAAACCTTTTTATTTCTATTCTCACAATCAATCTCTTATATTTGGTTCAAATTTAAAAGATTTTTATAACATCTCTACTTTTTCAAAAAAGATAGATAAAGAGGCTCTAACACTCTATCTTAGATATGGTCATATATTGCAATCTCATACAATCTTTGAAAATACTCATAAGGTAAAATCAGGACACTATGTATGTTATGATTTAAATAAGCAGAGTTTTTATCAAAAAAAATATTGGTCTTTAGAAGAGTGTTATTTAAAAGAGAAGTTAGGGATAAATGAAGACGCTATAATAGAAAATATCGATTTACTTTTACAAAAATCGATAAACAAACGATTACATAAAAATCAAAAAATAGCTGTATCTCTAAGTGGCGGATATGATAGCTCTATGGTTACAGCACTTTTGACAAAACTTCACTCAAAAAAAATAGATACTTTTACAATTGGATTTAGTCAAGATAGTATAAATGAAGCTCCAGATGCAAAAAAGATTGCACAAAACTTGGGGACAAATCATCACGAACACTACTTCAGTGCTGAAGATGCACTTGCTATTATTCCTAAGCTTTGTGAAGTTTATGATGAGCCATTTGCAGATTATGCTGCGACTCCTACAGTTTTAATGAACTCTCTTGTAAAACAAAATGGTTTTAATACTCTTTTTGCAGGAGATGGTGGAGATGAAGTGTTTGCCACGGCTGATGATGTAAAAAAGTTTGAGAGATTGCTAAAGCTTCCAACTCCTTTAAAACAGTCTCTATATAAGATATTAAACAAAGTTGAAATTTCTAAGATTCCGATACTAAATGATTATAAAAATATCCCAACAAAATATTATAAATTTTTAAAAATTTTAAAAGCAACAGATATTTCGCAAATGGTTGAGGCTAAAAATATACTTTTTAATGAGGCAGAGATAGAAAAATTAATAAATAACAAAAGTTTAAGTCTTCATACTACATTTGATGATATAAACTTCCCACCTTTTAGCGAAAATGTAGATAAGATAATAGGAAGTTACTTTAAAACATCTATGACAGATGCTGAGCTTGTAAAAACTTTTGGAGCAGCAAGAGCTCAAAAGCTAGATATATCACTCCCTCTTTTAGATATAGAAGTTATAAAATACTTAGCAAGAGTTCCACAATCGATAAAAATTAAAAATGGTGAAAAAAAATATATATTAAAAAAGATTGCCCACCAATACATGCCAAAAGAGTTACTTCAACGCCCAAAAAGTGGTTTTAGTATACCATTTTCGACTTGGTTTAAGGGACCATTAAAAGAGTTGGTATATGAACAAATTAATGAAAAAAGAGTTAAGGACGATTCTATATTTGATATAGAGTCTGTTCTAAAGATAAGAGATGGTTTTTATGGTGGTAATGATGCATATAAATATAAACTATGGTCACTATTTATATTTCAGCTCTGGTATGAAAATATAACACAGGTTAAATAAATGCATGATTGCTATGATGATTGGTCAATTGATAAGCTAAAAGAGATAAATACCCTTATAGAAAAAAAACTTTCATATGTAAAACTTCCTACGGTCATAGTTCTTGAAATCGGACATTTTATGTTACCAAAAGATACAAAAAACCTTGAATGGGCTTTTAAAAATATCTCATTTGCAAACTCTATCTGTGAAAATATTATCAAAAAATATAAACATAAATTTAAGATAATCCCCACTCTTTTGATAAATAATCTTGAAGATAATGATGAAAATACATTTGAAGAAATCATAGATCAGATGCTAAAAGATAAAAAGTATATAAATAAAAAATCACTAAAAATTGTTTCTGAAAGAAATCTTAAAAATCGTGCTTTTAAAGCCCTTAAAAATAGTAGCAATTTAGCTCAAAGTTTTATAAAAATTGATGGTAAAGCTTACTTAAAAGATGATGATTACAAACATGATTTAGCTGCTGGATTTGTTGGTGAAAATGGAGAAATTATACCAAGATGTGGTCTTATCTTGACAAGTTACCTAGACTTTGTTAGTAAACTTTCTCGCCAAAGACTTCATCAAAGTGAAAAAATAAACATGCTTTTTATAAGCTTTTCACAACTCCACCACGAGTATAAAAGAGTGATGTTAGGTGTTGATATATATGATAAAACACATAGTGATATTTCAATTGATCCTATGGTACTTCACTGGAACTATAATCAAGACCAATGTTATCTATCTTTTAAACCTTGTAAGAGTAAAACTTGGGAAGATTTACCTCTTTAGTTCACTGTCATCACTAGAACTTGTACATCCTTCATCATAAGGCCAATCAATTTTACCATCTCCATCATTATCTATACCATCAAAACAAGCGACTATTTTTGAGTTATCAAGATTTGTAACAGGAATAAAATAGTCTGCATTGTCTAATATTCTCTTTGTCACATTTCTCTCATCATGGTTAAAACTTTTTTTCATAGGCATTGGAATTATCGGAGTATATCCCCAACTTACAAGTCTTTTGACATACTCTGTTTTATCTCTTGTTGTACTGTGTATTAACCACACTTGTACCTCTTTGTTTGGATTTAGATAGTGTGAAAAAACTGCAGGTTTTGTTAATCTGTTTTTAGAATAATTTGTATCACCAAATGCAACATTTTCAGGTTGGAGTAAAATAGCTGCTTTTGTGTGCATAAAATCAACCTGCTCTTCGGTATAAAAACTTATTTTAGGTGCTAACTCTTTCATATCTTGAAGCCAAGCTAGGCGAGAGTTCTCCTCCATTCTTACATATGCATCTAGTGATAGAGAATCAGCTTTTACATCTTTTGCTACCTTTAGTTGTCTTAGAGCATATAGTCTATGTTTGGGATTATTATATATAAAAGGTGTATCACTATGAGGTTGCCAAGTATCAAAACTTATAACATCACCTTTTTCATCAATTGGCATCATTCCAGCAATTCCCCACCAAAAACCAAACTTTTGTCCAGCTTTTTTATATATAGCTAAACTCTCATTTAACTCTTTTTCCATATTTGGTTCAAGATTTGTTATAAATTGAAAAGGAAGTTCATTATAGAGTAAAGGACTTATATTGGCATTGTAAACACCTGAAAAAGTACCAAATATAATCCTTTTATATCCATTTTTTGCCATTGTCAAACTTATACCTTTGGAGACTAACTTTAAAGGCATATATGAGTAGCCATCTTTATCTACATTTTCTAAAGCCCACGACCAACCTCTTTTGCTTTTTTCAGTTACACTATCTCCATAAAATGAAAAAGTAGCCATCATAATAGGACTTACATCTTTAGTTTTATTATTATCAGTTTCATACAGTTTTAAAAAATACTCTTTGTATGGATGCATCGTAAATAACCAAGACTTAGGCTTAGAAAATCTCACAGGGATTGTAAACTCATACTCTTTTTTTGCTCCGATTCTACCTACAAAAACTCCATATTTATCAAAACTGTATTTAAAAGTCCAACTTTTATCATCTTTGTATATACGCATTTTTGGATAGAGTTTGTTCATCAAAACATTTTGTCTGCCTCTTTTTCTTTTTGTATTATCTTCATATTTTAGTATTGGATAATTTAAAGAGGTTCCTACTGCAAACTCTATATCTTTTGCAGTAATTACAGGAGAATAAGGAGAGAGAGTATTACCTCCATAATACTTCTCTTCTTCTTGAATATTACCATCATTACCAATTTGTCTAAATGCTGATACAGAAAAATAGTTTTTAGAAAAATTTCTTAGTTCATCTAAATCTCTCTTTTCCATATAATGCTTTGTATTTGTATTTAAAATATCAAGAGTTTTATCAGCACTAAGCAAAATCCCAGGTACTTGAAAATCTGGCATTAACTGAGTTTTATTTGTACTATTTTTAACTTTATAATTTATATCAAATCCACCAACTTTACTTATAATATTGTATGAGATATCTAAAACCCCTTTTGATTTATCTATGAAAAAAGGCTCTCCTCTTGTATCAATTAAAAGTTTTTTATCTTTTACTTTTTTGACTTTAACAGAGCTTTGGTCATCAACACGGAGTATATTAACTTTGATATCTATATAATTTTGATAAAGATATGACATATCTTTATTTGCATCTAGTATTGATAAACCAACTATTATTATAAAAAAAATACGCATTTAATTAACCTTTTCTAATATATCTTCATACTCTCTAATTATCTTTTTAACACTATATTTTTTCCTACAATCCTCTTTTATATCAATAGAGTTAAAATCATGATTACTTGCCTTTTGTATCTTTTGTGCAAATTCATCTGTGTTAAATGGAGTTACTAAAAATCCATTAAAACCATCTTCTATTATCTCTCTCATTCCTCCTGGAGCATCAAATGTTATAGCAGGTTTACCACAAGCTTGAGCCTCTAAAATTACATTTGGAAGTCCTTCATATCTTGAAGGCAAAAGTAACATATCAGCTTGACTCATATAAGAATAAGGATTTTGTACAAATCCTATAAAATTTATCTTTTGACTAACTCCTCTCTCTTTTGCTAACTTCTTAAGAGACTCTTCTTCACCACCTTCTCCAAGAATTGTGATAAAAAAGTTATCATCAAGTTTAGCTACAGCTTCAATCAAGATATCATAACCTTTTTCATAAGCTAGTTTACCAACACAAAGAAGATTAATCTTATCTTTATCAAATAATATTTTATTATCTGCATCTATAGACTCTTCTATCTTTTTAAAATCAACTGGATTATATATAACTTTTATCTTGTTTTCATCTATATAATAATTTTTAATTAAATCATTTTTCATATACTTTGATTGGTTAATAATTAGATCTAAATTATTGTAAACTTTTCTAAAAAGCCAATCAAAAAGTTTTGGATATCTCTCTTGTTGATTATGTGAACTTACGGTATTTGACTCTCTTGCTACAAAAGCTATCTGTTTTGAAAAAAAAGGTCTTATCATGGCAATAACAAGGTTTAGATGACCAAGGGTAGAATACACGATATCAGGCTTGATAGATTTTATAGACTTTACAATCTTAAATATCGCATATCTAAGTTGAGATGCATTTAAATCAATAACTTCTATATCTTTAGGTATATCATCTTTATATCTGCCCTCTTTCTTCACAACAAGCAAAATAGGTTCAAACTTCACTCTATCAATATTTGCCAACAGAGTTACTAATACTCTCTCAGAACCACCACCGCCTAAATTAGGAATAATAAAAAGGATCTTTTTTCGCTTTTTGTCCATGCACTTACCTTGCTATAAATATAAGCAGTTATTATATCTGTAGTTCATAAAACCTAAGTATATAATTTAAATTAATCTTTTGATACCTTGGTAATACTTAACTTTGAAAAAATCAATAAAAAACCTATAACAACAAAATACATAAAAGAATCTTCTAATACATGTCCTGGCACTCCTCTAAAAACAAAATATCCATATGCTAAAGAGAAAAGATATATATAAACAATAGAAGACTTACTTACTTTATAAAGGTTGATAAAAAGACGCATAAGCAACACACCAATCAAACCATATAGATATGAGCCTATAAATACTCCAACTACTTGAGCCGCATATGAAAAATAACCTAATATTCCTGGTAGCACAATTTCAACAGCCCTTCCTTGAAGAAATAGTGAGTTTTGCTTCATAAGCACCATCTCGGGTTCTTTGATACCTAGCAATTCATTTGGTATAATCATAACAAATGCATCTTTTATATCCCGAAAATATCTAAGCCCAACATCATAACCAGAATGAATTAAACTAACTTCTAGGGAAACAATAGGATGCGTAAAATATGAAATTATTGAAGCACCTTCTTGTGCTTTTAACTCAACTGCAGTCATATATGCTGCTATAAATGCATCAAATCCATCCATAAATAAAAATTGGATTGCATTAAAAAATGCACCGGCATATTTGATAATAATTATAACAATAAAGAGTGTAGGAATAAGATATTTTAAAAAAAGATTTTTATAATAATTTGCGGTAATCACATAAAGACCTAATAATTGAAAAATTAAATAACCTCTACTATTTTGAATTACAGTAAAAAGGAGAACAAAAGATAGTGAAAGCAAAAAATACAAAAGTAATAGCCTATTTTTACGCTTTTGCAAAAAGTACTTATAATATGTGTAATATAATAAAATAGCATTTAAAGGAAAGAACTTTAAAACAAATCCAAATGTATTATACTCTATTGATCCACCTCTGTAAGCTTGGGCTAATTCGATAGTTCTAAACAAACCACCAAATTCATTGATATAAATAAAAATAAATAAAAAAAGAAGTAGATAGGCAAAAGGGATAAGTGACATAATTGTATCTTCACTCCACCAAAATTTAAATTCCCATTTATAATCATTGCCTCCTAATGAGAGAGTATGAAATCCTGCAAGGAAAAAGAAATATGATAAAAATACAATGTATGGTGTAAAATAATAACGCCCAAAATATTCACTCCCATAAGGCATATCATCCAAAATCAGATGGGTTCCCCCAATTATTAGAGCTGCTGGTGCAAATGAATAACTTAAAAAGAAAAAAAGATTGAAAAAGGTAATTAAATCTATTTTAAAATACTTTTTACGAGTCAACTCATAAATGACAATAACAGCACCTAGTAAAAAATAGATAAAAAGAGCCACTTGTATTTACCTTATGTAGATATTTATATATATATCGACAAAATGGAGTTTTATTTTAATAATTTAATTTTTAAATAGAATCATAATTACCTGTTTCTATTTGTTTAAACAGTTCTAACTCATCTTTTGTATAAATTTCCTTATCAGGAATACTTTTTTTTTATTTTTCATAATCTTCCTTTTTCGACTCATCTTTTTCCCCTTAATCTCTTTTTCTTATTTTAACTTTTTAGGAATAAGATTTTAGATTCTTCTGTCTGATTCTCTTGGGGTATTATAATTGATTATAAAACTCCAGATGAATTTATTATCAAGCTGTTAATAATTTAAATTTTAAAGGAGAAAAACTGTTACAAAAAGTATCATGAAGTAGTGGAATTAAAAAATCTGATTTACTGGTCTTGAAAAAAGGGTGCATTATAAACCTTATATTTATAATTTATAGATATTGACTTGTTTTTAATGGAAGGTTTGTTTTTTACAAACCTTGAGAATCTCTTAACTTTTTAACCTCTTCTAAGCTCAATCCAACTTTCTGTGATATTGTCTTATCGTCTAGTATATCTAGTAAGCTTATAGCTATAGCTCTTTGCTCTTCTTGTTTACCAGCTATCTTACCTTTTTCAATACCTTTTTCAATACCTTTTTCAATACCTTTTTCAATACCTTTTTCAATACCCTCTTTATAAAACGGATCTTTTACTTTATCTATTACAAATGGCATGCTTAACTCCTTTTTTGTATCTTGCGTTATTATATCATATAAATTTGGTCTTAGTCTAAAAAGAAATAGAAGTTTTCTGATATAGTCTTCTCTTTTTTTTTCACTTAAACTGTTTAATCTTTTTGATAGTCTTTTTAGTAGGAGGTTTATATCTTTTACACTGCATAGTATTGCTAGTATATTATCGTTTATATCTTCACTCTCTATTAGTGTTTCACAATCTATATCTTTTATATATTTTACTCCATAGCTATATTGTAGTTTTTTTGTTTTTATACTATTTAGAGTTTGATTTTTATTCTCTCCTAGGTATAGTACTGTTTGTAGTGGGTACTGTTTATGTTTATTTTCTATTAGTAGGGCATAGTATAACATTCTAGTTGGCATAGTTTTATCATCTGAAAGTTGGATCTCTAAATGAAATATAGTATCATCTTCCAATCTTACTACAAGATCTGCCTCTTTTTCTTCTACTTTTGGGAACTTTGTCTCTAGGAGTTCTTTTGCTTCTTTATTGGTTAGTAGTTTTACGAATGTTGTTGGGATCTCTTGGAAGATCTCTCTTATGGTTCTATCGTAGATAAATTGTTCTTTTTTCTTCTCTCTCATGGGAGTATTTTAGCTTAACGTTGATTAAGGGTTGAAGATAAAAGTTTTTATCATAAATCCTAAACAATCCCATAACTTCGCAAAAGCTATTTCTCAAAGAAATAAAAGTGATAAGACAGATGCAAAAATGCTTTCACTCGCTATTATGATTGCAAAAGATGACCATCTTTTACAAAAATATAAATCAATTTTCTCAATAGATGGTATTGGCAAAATAACTGCAATTATTCTCATTTATCTTTTTATAAAATATCCAAATGCAAACCAGGGACAAATAACATCTTTAGTTGGGCTTGATACTATTATAAGAGAATCAGGAACATCCATAAAAGGTAAAAGTAGTATCTCTAAAGCTGGAGGAAAAATCTTTCGTGGTACTCTTTTTATGGCTGCAATGGTTGCAACAAATTCCCTTAGTTTTTAATGGGGTTTTAAGGTGGCAACTGACCCCATTGTTTTCAGGGTTTTAACAGGATAATTTCCATTATAAGAGATGATTTTATATCCAGGATATGAGACAACTATCGCATTATCTGGAATATCTTTATATATGACTGCATTTGCACCGATTTTTGCATTATTTCCTACTTTAATTTTGCCTATTATTTTAGCTCCTGCTCCTATATAGACATTATCTCCTATTGTTGGAGCACCCGCTTTTTCACCCTGTCCTGATTCGCCTATTGTTACAAGTTGGGATATATTTACATTTTTACCTATAACTGCATCTGAAGCTATTGTTATGCCTCCATAGTGACCAATATAAAAACCTTCACCTATTTGTGCAGATTTTGGTATCTGTATACCAAATTTCCATTTGACCCGTTGGTTTAAGATAAAATATATAGGCATTAAAAATAACTTTATTACAATATTTTTATTATCTATCCACTGTCCAAAGCGGACAATTATCATAGTTCTAACTCCAGCAGAGAGCATAGAGGATATAAATCGTTTTGGCTTACTTCCTGTACTTGTTTCAAAGGTTCTTAAGATATCTTTTTTTAATTTAGCCATTGTTTTTATCTCTAATTTCATAAGATACACCATTCTTATCATCAGCATCTATTTTACTAGAAGTGAGTGCAATAGAGATTGTATTTGATGGTTTTGTTCCTGCACTATTTATTAGGATTAAATTTTTAGTTCCATCGCATTCTAAAATCCTGCTCCAGCTTTTTCCGCCATTTTTTGAGCACATCAAAAGACATTTAGCATTACTTGAGATTTGATTATTTAAAATTGCCCATATCTCATCATTCTCTTTTGATACTCTTCTTAGTAAATTCATAATAGGGCTTCTTCTATACGGATCTGGAATTAGTTTTTTTTTGTATTTTTTACCATCTTTTGTCTCCACTAAAAAGTTGGTTCCACCTAGATAATCAGTTCCTAAAAAAACTTTTGACTCATTTTCCACCATAGAGGTATATCCGCCTATTTGAATATGAAACCTATTTATAAGCTGCCAAGGATGTGATAGCAAGTCAAAATTATTAAGATTTGAACTCAGCCAAAGTTTCTTTTTATTGTCTCCATCTGTTAATACTATACGATTTAAAAGTTTACTATATTTTATCAGATGCACATGTTTGTTAATACCCTTTTTTTTCAAAAAATCTGATTTTTTCCAAGTTTTGCCACTATCGCTACTTGCATATATATAGGCTAAATTTGCCCATACTCCGTTTTTAGAAACATTTCCATACTCACCGATAAGCAGTTCTCCGCTTGGAATCTCTGTCATACCATTGTTATGATAGATGTAACTATCTTCCTGAGAAAGAGTTAAAGATAGTTCAAAACTATTGCCAAGATTGCTACTTCTATAAAGTGTTCCCCAAGTATTTACAAAAAGAATATTTTCGAAACTTACAAAGATAGAGCTAATACCCCGTTCAAACTCTTTAATTTTATAAATAGTTTTACCATCATCTTTACTTCCATAAAGCACTTTATCATCACTAGCTAAACATCCAAAAATAACATTTTCACTATTTTTATAAATAAGTTTCCAATTTTGAATTCGTTTTATCTCAAATGGCTGGTTTTTAGTGAAACTTTCAAAGTCAAGAGTCCCAACCTCATCACCATCTTTGATAATAAATGGCTCACTATCATCAAAGATGATATATTGATCTTTTGAATACAATCCAAGCTTATATCTAAGCTCCCAAATACCAAATGAAACTATTTCTACAAGTTTTCCACTCTTTATCACATCCATCAATAAAGGGAAAAAAGATAAAACGATATGAAATACTCTATCAAACCCCTCTTTCTCAATCAAATGCTTATATTTTTGCGTCAAAATTACACTCATACACCCCTACCTCTAAATTTAAAATAAATAAAATATCCCTTTGTAAAAACAATAAAAAAAGCTATAAAAACATTAAGCCAAGCAAGACCTATAATACCAGCAAAATATATAACAATCGGAGCAATAATTAAATTTATCAAAGCTGCCACAAGTACTATACGATTTAAAAGTTTTGTCTCGTTCAATGTTACAAGCATATTTGTAAATTGACTTCCATACTGATAACTAATTAAAGGAAAACTAAGGATAAAAAGAACTTCAATCATAATCTCATGTGGCTCTTCTCCTGAAACCAACTTCAATATTTCATAACCAAAATAATTAATAACTATTGCAAGTGGCATCATGATTATCAAAATAACAAAAAATAGTTGATCATTTCTTTTATAAAACAACTCTTTTGAGCTTTGATAAATTTTATTTAGATACGGATAAGTTGCACCAGTAAGTGGTTCCAAAATACTACCTAAAGCACGAATAATTTTCTCAACAATTGAAAAATATCCAAGTGCTGTATTACTTACAAAAAAACCTAAAATAATTATATTTGCAGAACTATAGAGTTGAACTGCTACTCTAGAAGTAAAAACATACCAACCATCTTTAAAATAGTGTATAAGTGTAGAGAGGGCTTGAAATTTAAACGATACCCCAAATTTTGTAAAAGCGATATAGAGTGCCCAGATTCCTGCGACAATTGCCCCTAAAGCATTGAAAGCAAATACAAGATAAAGATCATCAATTGACTTTACAAAAATAAATATAAGAAGTGTAAAAATAAGCTTTGAAACAGCATTTAAAATTGTAATATAACGCATCTTTTCAATTCCTTGAAAAAACCAAACAGGAAAGAGAGCTTGACCTAGCACAAAACCAAATCCCAAATAATAAAGCTCATAATTTTGCGAAAACTTATCAACTGTTAAAATTGCAAGTGTCAATAATCCTAAAAATAAAAATGATAAAAACATCTTTAATATCATAACAGATGAAAATATTTCATTAATTTTATGACTATTACCATTATGTGTAGAGATGAGTCTTGTAGCTGTTAAATCAAAACCATAATCTGATATAACAATACCTATCCAAATTACATAAAAAACAAATGAATAAAGACCAAAACCATCAATTCCTAATACTCGCACAAGATATGGAAAGACAATAAGCGGTACTAAATAGTTAACCCCCTGAAGAACAACCAAGGCAGCAAAATTGTCTCCTAGTCTTTTAATAGCACTTGACTCTGAAACTTTTAACATATATTTCTAATGTTCACCACACTCTTTATAGTTTTATCTAAATCATCAAACTTAAGCATATTTGCCCCATCACTCAAAGCAATAGAGGGATCAAAATGAGTCTCAAAGAAAAACCCATCTACACCAACAGCAGCGGCGGCTTTTGCCAAAGGTGCAACAAATTCTCTTTTACCACTACTCTTTCCACTAGCCCCTCCTGGAATCTGAACTGCATGAGTTGCATCAAAAATCACAGGAGCAAATTCTCTCATAATAAGTAAGCTTCTCATATCTACAACTAAATTTCCATATCCAAAACTACTACCTCTCTCAGTTAGCCACAAACCTGCTTTTTTACTATTTTCATAAGTAGCATTTTCATAGCCTCTAGTTTTTAGAACTTTGAGTGCAGAATACTCCATATCAGCTGGATTCATAAACTGCCCTTTTTTTATATTGACAACTGCTTTACTCTTGGCAGCTTTTACCAAAAGGTCAGTTTGGCGACATAAAAAAGCGGGAATTTGAAGAACATCTACAACTTCAGATGCTGCATCTACTTGAGAAGTTTCGTGTATATCAGTTAAAAGTTTATAACCAAACTCTTTTTGAACCTCTTGTAAAAGTTTTAACCCTTTCTCTAAACCAGGTCCTCTAAAACTCTCTAAAGAGGTACGATTTGCTTTGTCAAAACTAGCTTTAAAATAGAACTCTATATTTTTATTATCTTCATATTTTTTAAGATTTTGGGCAATCCTCATCAAACTTTCACGACTCTCTATAACACAAGGTCCTGCTATCAATATCACTTGTTCTCCTATCTTTTAATCAAACTTACCAATTCACCTCTGATATCGCCAAACATAACAACATCTTTTAAAACTGCCGAAAGACAGATCCCATCATCATCTAAATTTACAAACATTTCACCTTTTTGGCTTGAGAAAATCTTTTGATTTAAAACTACAGTTAGTAAATTTTCAGGTTTTTTAAGAAGTTTTGCTATATCTCTAAAGTTTTGTTTAGGAATATTTTCGATATTGACTTTGCCATCTCTTTTGCTTGCACCAATTGCTACAAATTTTTGTCCATCTTTGACTTTAAAATCTTCACCTAAAAGATATTTTAAATTGAAAAAAAGTGTTAAGATATCATTTTTTGAGTAGTATGGAAGTATAGTCCTAGAGTCACTTGCTACTCCATCATTTATGCTAGACCGAAGAAGAACTACCTCCTTTTTTTTATGGTCAATCAAGTATCGTCTAACATTTTTATTGTCACCTTTTATCTTGGTACTGATAAATATATTTGGCACAAATAATCCATCTTTTACAATTCCTGTACTTTCATATATTTCAACACGATTGCTACTAAGTATTTTTACAAGTCCTTGTGCTTTTGCTTCTAGTTTTATCTTGTAAGTATCGTTATCTATTTTTAAGTTTGCATTAGCTTCACCAATCGTTCCAAAAAAACCATAGTGAATATCATACTTTGCATCCAAGGTATAGTCTTTACTAAAAAGCGTTCCAATCAACAACATTAAAGAGAGTGCTATTTTTATCATATTTTTTATACTCTTTTCTTTTAATAGTATCTATAATTGTACAAAAATATACTGATTTAATTCTTTATTTAAATTACTTTAACCAAAATATCGATATATTGCAGACAAAAAAGATACAAAAATGACTAAAATTGCACTTATAGGCAAACCAAATGTAGGAAAAAGTTCCCTTTTTAATAGAATTTCAAGACAATGGGATGCAATCACTTCAGATGAAAGCGGAACAACTAGAGATATAAAAAAAAGAGAAGTACTTATAAACCAAACTCCAGCTCTTCTTATTGATACAGGAGGGTTAGATGACTCAACCGAACTTTTTGCAGCTGTACAAGCAAAATCTTTAAAAGCAGCAAAAGAGGCAGATATTGTTCTTTTTATGGTTGATGGAAAAACTCTTCCAGATGATGAAGATAAAAAAATCTTCTATAATCTTCAAAAAAACTGCCCAAAACTAGCTCTTATTGTAAATAAATTGGACAATGACAAATCTGAAGAAGATATGGGCTGGGAATTTAGCTCTTTTGGAGCAGAAAATATGTTTTTTATATCAGTTTCACACAATAGAGGAACAAGAAAACTTATAAATTGGATAGATTCCAACATCGAAAAAGAGGAAGAAAAGCTAATTTTACAAGAGGATGATGATTTTTCCCTTGAAGATTTGATACTCCAAGAAGAGGTTGAAATTCCAGAGGAAGAAGATGATAGTGAGATAAAAGTTGCAATTATCGGTCGTGTAAATGTTGGAAAAAGCTCTCTTTTAAATGCCCTACTTGGAGAAGAGAGATCAATTGTAAGCGATGTTGCAGGTACAACTGTAGACCCAGTTGATGAAAAGTTAATCTATAAAGACAAAACAATTACTTTTGTAGACACAGCAGGAATACGAAAACGAGGCAAAATCGAAGGAATAGAGAGACATGCACTCCAAAGAACGCAAAAGATGTTAGAAGGTGCTGATATCGCACTTTTGGTTATAGATGCAAGTGAGGAATTTAAGGAGCTTGATGAAAAAATAGCACATCTTGTTGATAAGTTTGAATTAGGTGTCATGGTGGTTTTAAATAAATGGGATGAAGCACTTTATGATTATGATAAAAGTGTTCAATTGGTAAGAGATCGTTTTAAGTTTTTGTCATATGCTCCTGTTATCACCATCTCAGCTTTATCGCATAAGAGAGTTCATAAGATAAATGATAAAATTTTATCAGTATATGAAAATTACTCTAGGCGAATCTCAACTTCAAAATTAAATGAAGTTATGAAGATAGCAAATTCAAGACACCACATGCCAGCAGACCACGGGAAGTTAGTAAAAATCTACTTCTCTACACAGTTTGATATAAAACCACCTAGAATTGCCCTTATCATGAATCGTCCAAAAGCATTACATTTTAGTTATAAAAGATATCTAGTAAATCAACTAAGAGAGTTTTTTGATTTTGAAGGAACACAACTCATATTAGAGGCTAAAAAGAAAAAAAGCAGTGAGAATTTTGGCGAATGAAAAATATCATTTTAATTGGCTTTATGGGAGTAGGAAAAGGAACAATTGCAAGAGCTTATGCTAAAGAGTACAGTGCATTTTGTATAGATACCGATGACTTGATAGAGAGTATGGAAAACCGAAAAATTAAAGATATTTTTAACACAGAGGGAGAGGAGTATTTTAGGATCCTTGAACAAAAGTGTGCAAAATGGTTATCTTCTAGTGTAAAAAACTCTATCATCTCAACAGGAGGTGGTTTTTTTAAAGTTAAAGATTTAAAAAAGATAGGCTCAGTAGTTCTTTTAGACTCTTCATTTGATGCGATATTAAAGCGAATTGTAGAACATCCAAATGCCCAAAAAAAATTAGCTAAAAGACCACTATTTCAAGACCAAAAAGAGGCTAAAAAACTCTATAAAGAGAGAGTTAAAGAGTATAAAAAAGTAGCAGATATCATAATAGATGTTGAAGACAAAACTCCCCTTAAAATAGTAAAAGAGATTTATAAAGTTGTTAGAAAGAAGGATTAACAAGAGTCCTTGAGAATAATCTATTAAAACAATATATACATCAAATTTCACTAGCTTTAATTTCTTTACAATATAATCAAACTAACAAAACTAAAGGATTAAAAAATTATGAAAAAAATTGTACTACTTATAACATTGATGTCAACTATTATTATGGCAGGAGATACTCTAAGGATTATCACTTGGAAAGGTTATGCACCAGCAGAATTTGTAAAAGAGTTTGAGAAAGAGACTGGAATAAAAGTAAAAATCACTTACTCTAACAATGAAGAGATGATAGCAAAGCTTAGAGCAACTAGAGGTGGTGGGTTTGATTTGGCTCAGCCTAGTGGAGATAGAGTCTTTTTTGCTCAAAGTAAGTTTCCTATCTATCAACCTATCGATTTTTCTAAGGTAAATTTAGAACAGTTAAAACCTGCAATGGTAGATAGTATAAAGAAAAATACAACGGTTGAAGGTAAAGTTTATGCCCTACCATTTTGCTATGGAACAACAGGTTTGATTGTAAATAAAAAATTAGCTCCAGATGCAAATGATTGGTCAGACTTATGGAATCCAAAATATGATGGGAAAATCTCATATAGATTGAAAAGACCACTATTAATCGCTACCGCTTTTGGTATGGGTGAAGATCCTTTTGCTCTTTATAACGATAAGAAAGCGTATAAAGCATTGATGAAGAGAGTTGAAACAAAACTGATTGAAAATAAAAAATATGTCAAAAACTACTGGACAAGTGGGGATACTCAGGTAAATATCATCAAGAGTGGAGATGCAAATGTGATCTCAGGTTGGGATGGTAAAGGTTGGAGTTTGCATAAGATAAATCCTGATATCGATTTTGTTGCACCAAAAAGTGGAGCATTGGGTTGGATAGATACATTTGCAATTCCAGCAAAATCAAAAAATGTTGAAGGAGCATACAAGTGGATTAACTTTATGTTAAAAGCTAAAAATGCAGCACATTTTACAAACAAAGAGGGATATGGCACTGCATCTAAAGAGGCTGATAAATACTTAAGTGATGAGATAAAAGATAACTTCAATAGATCATTTTCAAAAGCAGATTTAGAAAACATCAAGTGGCATCCACCGGTACCAGAAGGGTTTGAAAGAATCGAAGCAAAAGTTTTAGATAGAATCAAAGCGGCAAAATAGCAATATGAAGCCTATACTAGAAATTAAAAATCTTTCAAAACATTTTCCTGGCTTTACCGCTGTAAACTCTATAGATTTCAGCGTCAAAGAGGGGGGATTTTTCTCAATTTTAGGACCTTCAGGTTGTGGTAAAACTACACTTTTACGGATGATATCTGGATTTGAAGAACAGAGCCAAGGTGATATACTTATAGATGGAAAGTCTATGAAAGGGATTCCACCAGAGAAACGACCTGTAAATATCGTCTTTCAAAACCTTGCACTTTTTCCGATGATGAATGTTGAACAAAATGTTGCATTTGGACTTCAAAGACAAAAGTTAAGCAAAAAAGAGATTTCAAAAAGAGTTGCTGCAATGCTTAGTCGTGTTGGATTAGAAGGTTATGAAAAGAAAAAGGTGACAAAGCTTTCAGGCGGTCAAAGACAAAGAGTTGCGATTGCTAGATCTTTAGTTTTAAAACCCTCTATCTTGCTACTTGATGAACCCCTTGGCGCGTTAGATAGAAAACTTCGAGAACACATGAAGATAGAGCTAAAACTTCTTCAAAAAGAGATAGGAACAACTTTTATATATATCACTCACGATCAATCAGAAGCTTTGGTTATGAGTGATAAAGTTGCTGTTATGAACAATGGACGATTTGAACAGATAGATACTCCAAAAAATCTATATAAAAATCCAAAGACCTCTTTTGTTGCAGGTTTTGTAGGTGAGAACAATAAGTTTGAGATAGTAAGCTATGAAAATGGCATATTGACAACTTCAAACGGATGGAAATTAGAAAAGCCAAATCTTGATTTTAACCCCACAAAACTCTTCATCCGTCCAGAAGCTTTTATACTAAATCCTGACTCTAATTTAGAAAATATAGACATAGTCAAGATGAAGATAAAAACAATTTTATTTGATGGTTCAAACACGAAGTTATCAGCTATTATCAATGAAAGTAGTGATGAAGTTCTTATCTCACTTCCTCAAAATGCACAATTTGACCAGATGCAAGAGAATGATGAGATTTTGGTTGGTATATATTGTGATGATCTAAAATGTTATAAAGAGTGATTTTATGAGAAAAATTGACCTAACTTTTTATCTACTTCTTGTTCCTGTTCTTCTTTGGCTTATAATACTTATAGTTTTACCTCACTTTGATTTGCTCTTAAGCTCATTTAAGTTTGAAAATGATGATGGGGATTTAGTCTATTCATTTAACAACTATTTAGCATTTTTTGAAGATAAAATATATTGGCTTACATTTGTTAAGACTGCGGTTTACTCTATTGTGGTTACTTTTATAGTTTTTATCATTACATTTCCTGTTGCTTTTTATCTTGTTAAAGTTGTTGCTAGAAAATATAGCGGTTTTATGGTTGTTCTTCTTTTGATACCTATTTGGGTGGGGGAACTTGTAACGATTTATGGCTGGATGATACTTCTTAGTGACAATGGGGTTATTAACCAATTTTTGATGGGTATTGGTCTTATTGAGACTCCAATAGTTATGTTATATACAGATTTTAGTATGACAATAGGCTTGGTTTATATGTCGATGATTTTTATGATTATACCTATCATGGCTGCGTTAGAGAGTTTGGATGATTCTCTGATAGAAGCTGCTTGTGATTTAGGTGCTTCAAAATGGACAATATTTACGAAAATTGTCATACCATACTCGATGCCAGGAATTGTCTCTGGTGGAATTATCGTATTTATGCTAGTTATTGGAGATTATATCGCACCAAATATCTTAGGTGGAAAAAGTTCACTCTGGTTTACAGAGCAGATTTACAATAAATTTTTATCAACATTTAACTGGAATGAAGGTGCAGCATTTGGATTTTTACTTTTGGCACTCTCATCGACAATTATCTGGGTAACACTTAAACTAACTGGACAAAAACTTGAAAAGGTTGGCTCATGATACGATCATTACCAAACTCAACACCATATAAGATTCTTTTTAGAGTTTTCATAATACTCTTTTTTATATTTTTAACTATGCCTTTGATTACCATCTCGATATTGGCTTTTAATGATTCAAATTTCATCTCTCTTCCTTGGCATGGATTTACATTTGATTGGTTTTTTGCGGATTCTGGTGATAGATTGGGTCTATTTAAAGATGAAGATTTGATGGCTAGCATCTGGACAAGTTTACAAACTGGGTTTGTAGTTGCCCTGCTCTCTACGATATTTGGCACGATTGCAGCTCTTTTATTTGAAGAGGAAAATTTTAGATTTAAAGGTTTTTTATACTTTTTAGCTCTCTCTCCTTTGGTAATCCCTGGGGTTATTTTAGGTATATCCATACTACTTAGCTCTACATTTGCTGGAAATTATATGGAAGATAATTATGGATTAGATTTAGAGTTTTTACGACCTAGCTTTTGGCTTGTTGTCTTTGGACAGTTCTCATTTGGAGCGACATATGTGATGCTTTTAGTATCTGCAAGACTTAAAAAATTTGACAGGACACTAGAAGAGGCAGCTTTAAGTCTTAGAGCAAATCGCCTAGAAGCTATCTGGTATATAACCATTCCATACTTAAAACCTGCGATTGTCGGTGCTTTTGTTGTCGCTTTTTTGATTAGTTTTTCAAACTTTAATACAACTATTTTCCTAGTTGGTTCAGATGCAACCTTGCCAGTTGATTTATATTCAAGAATTAAATTTAGTTCAACACCAGTTTTAAACGCTGTATCATTTATGATTGTTGTTTTTATAACAATTTTTGCAGTTGTGAACTTTGTTGTAAATCGTAAAAAGTAGATGGAAACTCTGTATCTTTTTTCAAAAAGATGCTCAAAAACTCGTAGAAAAATTGATATAATCTAAGTATGAAATTTGAATGGGGCAGATTCGACTCATAAGCGAATACCCTTAACCAAAACTATAGCATCTAAACCTGTAAGTTCCATAAAAGCCTCATAAGGAGTTGCATAATCAAGACACTTTCTAGGTCTTGAATTCAACCTGTGA
>JAMONX010000066.1 GCA_027066435.1 Campylobacterales bacterium | reverse complement strand
GCTATAAGAGTTTAGAGCTTTTGGTAAACTTGCTGCTACATCAGCCAATCCGCCACTTTTTGCAAATGGAAATATCTCGCTAGAGACAAATAGTATTTTCATGAAACCTCTTTTAATTTTTCTGCTGCAATTTCTGGAGTTACAGGATTTATTCTCAAACCTGATGAGAGTTCAAATCCAGCTAGTGTATAGATTCGTGGGATGATTTGAATATGAAATGTATAACAATCCTCATCATCTGCCTTTGGGGGTAAATTTTTAAAAATCATATTATAAGCAAAATCTCCCAAAACTGCATATAGTTTTTTATACACATGTTGGAGAACCTGTGATAAATCGTGCAGTTGATGTTTATAAAACTTAGTGATATCACTAACAGACTCTTTTGGCACTATAAATAGTTCAAATGGATAGAGTGCAGCAAATGGAACAAAAGCTACAAAGCTATTGTTTTCATATACAACTCTCTCTCTTAAGCGTAACTCTTCACTAGCCACATCAAAGAGAAGTGTTCGTCTGTTTTTTTCATAATAGTCTCTATATCGTGCAAGTTCAGCTTCTATCTTGGTTGGGATAAATCCAGTAGCAATGATTTGTGAATGGGGATGTCTTAGAGTTGCTCCGGCCCTTGAACCGTGGTTTTTAAAAATCTGTATATACTCTAATCTAACATCTTTTGCCAAATCCTCATATCTGTGGGTAACAGCATCAAGATATGCATCCCACTGTTTAAGTGTATATTTATCAGCTGTTTTATCATGTGAAGGGTTTTCTATAATCACTTCATGAGCACCAAAACCACTTTTTGTTGTAAAAAAACCTTCTCGTTTTGACTCATTTTTCTTACCAATATCTAAAGCATTATAGAGATTTGGTATAACACGACAAATCCACTCTCCATTTTCATCTCTTAGAGAGTAAATTTCATCAGGTGTTGAATCTTCACTGCCTGGTTCAAATGGACACTCATCAATGGTATAATTATCCTTAAGTGTCTCAAACTGTGTAGGTCTATGCAATCTTTTAGGGGCGATGATAACATCTGTATCTCGAAAGATGCAATATCTTATTGTTGACATTCTTGCCTCACTTCTATGATCCCGTTTATCTCAGTAAGTAGTTGCATCTTAAATAAAAATCCGATAGTAACTCCTTGATTTGTCAAATCAAATCCAGCTTCACTTTGACTTAGAGTGTCAAGTTTTGATATAAATATATCTGCCTTTTTTGAAAGGGTAAAGATAATAGTTTTTTCAGTATATCTATCATAAATCTTAAGCTCATCACATTTTTCAATAGTAAAATCTCTATCAAATGAGAGTGAATTTATCGTTATATCTTTAAGGTTTGCAAAGTGAAAATTATGCTCTAGTAAGTAATAAAACCAATCACAATTTTCTGTATTTAGAGTAATATCAAATATAATCGAATCATCATCTATAAAAAAATTCTTTGTTAAACTAGTTTCAATTTTATTGTTGCCAATATAGATACCACCATCTCTCTTTAGTGAAAGTTTTTGATCTTTAGCATATAGGAGCTCATAAGGTTGATTAGCAAAATCGCCATATTCACTAAAGCTTGAAGATGCAAAATCTTCTAAAACTATATCTTCACAAACGATATGGTCTATAAAACTATTTTTTGTATGCCAATCATGTTTTAATACATCTTTATATTTTTCTAAATCATCAGACTCATCACCGTGTATTGTAGCTATTGCATCCTCTTGTGGCACATCTTTTTTCTCTATTTTTTCTATAGGATTTATAATTTTTTCATGATAAGCTTCATAATATCTACTCATTGTATTTTGGAGATTAAAACTTTTATCCCTGATATCAAACTCTATCAATTGACCGCCTACTTTTGTATCAAAGAGAGTGATTAAGTTTTTTGAGATGCATTTAACTTCATCATAGCCGTCTAAATTTATATCTTTTACCTCTATTGCAGTTTTTTCAAAGTATTTAATATTTTCACAATCTATAATAAATCTATAAGCATTATCTCTTAAATTTGGTAGATATGTTCCGCCAAAAACACCATGCCATAAAACATCATTTGTTTGTGCTTTATAAAGACTTTCTAGGTAATTTTCATTATCAATGCGTTCATTTGAGAGTTCAATATATCTTTTATGAATTTTATTGGCTTCATAATATTTAACCAAGAAGTTTTTCCAAACACTCCCTTTTATAAACTTTTCACTCATATCAGCATCAAATATTTCACCAACTTCAGTCTGCATCTTCTGCATGATATTTGAGTCTTTGCCTCCAAGTGACCAACTACCCATCTCAACATAAGAGGTAATTGGAAGATATGCCAATGAAATAGGCTTTGTCTTTTGCAAATAATCACGATAAAGCATAGGCTTAATACTATCATTTTCTAGTACTTTTTCTATAAACTCTTTTAGCCACCCCTTTTCATATACCCATTCGTAAGTTTCGGGCCAAATACCAAACTTTTCACCATCATCAAAGATGACTCCAGCACTTATCTCACTATCAGAAATACTTTCAAGATATTCACATACAACAGAGGGTTTTGCAAAAGGCATTGTATAGCGAAGCTCTTTGTTTATTGGAAATATCTTAAGAGATAGCCCTTCATCTTCAGTGATAAAATATCCATTTAATCTATCTTTGTCAAATCCGCTACTTATGAAGTGATAATCATCAACAACTACATACTCAACACCACAATGTACCAAATCTTTGATAATCACACTATCCCAAACTCGCTCTGTAAGCCACAACCCTTTTGGAGATTGCCCAAAATGCTCTTGTATAAAATCATTTAGTTTTTTGATTTGTGTTATTCTATCTCTTGAAGATATAGCTGCCAAAATCGGCTCATAGTAGCCACCTGTTAAAAACTCAATTTGTCCATTTTGACTAAGTTCTTGCATGAGTGCAAATGTTTTTGGAGCTTTTTCTTTTATAAATTCTAAAAGCCATCCACTATAATGTACTGAAAATTTAAAATCTTTATACTTTGAAGCTACTTCAAAAAAGGGGTGATAAGATTTTTCTATCGCTTCATCTAAAACATGGTGAAAATTATCCACAGGTTGATGACAGTGAAGTCCTAAAAGAAGTGCAGTTTGTTTTTTGTTATCATTCATCTATATATACCAATTCTTTCTAATTTCTTTTAAGCAGTCAAACTCTATTTTTGAGTACAGAGGTAAAAGTTGTAACAATTTACCATCATTAAAGAGTTTAAATCCTAGAGAACTTTTCTCTATCAAAGCTTTCTCCATCTCAATCTCCATAATTTCATCAGTTATGTATCTAATTCCAAGCTCATTGTGTTGCAGTGTTTTAGCGATTGGCAGTGAAGCTTTTATACCATTTGAAAATTCTATCTCCAAAACTCCACTCTCAAACAGCTTACTAAAATCACCTATTAAAGCTACGAAGCAGTGCTTCTTATCACATCCAAAATAGATTTTGGAAACAGTAAAATCCTGCATACTCATAGATGAAAGTTCATGTGAGAGTTGTGCCTCACCACACCCTAACCACTCATAAAAGTGTGAGATTTTACCATCAAGCTTTGCAGTTATTCGATTTGTTGAATGTTTTATAAAGTTATCATTACCTGATTTTGTTTGTACTATCGGTTTTAGGATATTTGCAGGAATTTTTTTATCCATAAGTGTATAGATATTCATCAAATGTGTACGAAAAAGTGTATCAAATGTAGATGCTAAATCCGTATGATGGTCATCTCCATACCACCAAAACCAATCAGAACTTTGAGCTATAAGAAACTCATTTTTAATCTTTTTAATTCTTTCATCACTAAGGTTTTTTTGTAATTTTTCAAAGTCCTCTTTTGTTTGAAAAAGCATTTCCCATGCACTATTTTTTTCACTATGCCCAATCCAGATATTAAAGTTTCCATTTATCCAGCTTCCAGGTTCTAATTCGTGCAAATCATTTGAAGCAATCTTTGCATCTGTAGCTACTTCATCAAATAATTTACACTCTAACCAGTCAGCTTCTTCTATTTTGCTATAAAGTTTTTGAAAAAATCCCTGTGCATTATCAGAGTAATGCTCCCAAGCATTTTCCCCATCTAAGATAACATTTACATTTAGACAACTGTCAGAACTCTCATAGATATCTCGAAGTCGGCTTAAAAAATCATTAGTCGCACTTTCATCATCCCATGCACTATAATTAAATCCGATGAGGTCACTAAGCTCTCTATCTCTAAAAAAGAGATTTATAGATTTATCTTGAAAATGTAGGATATTATTTTTATAGATATCTTCTTTTGAAAAATGACCACTTTTATATAAAACTTCTTGATCACTACAAGCCCATTTTATACCTTTATCACTAAGCGTTTTTAAAAAATTATAACTTACAGAACCCTCAGCTGGCCAAAAACCTTCAGCTTTTTTACCAAAAAGTTCTTTATAATAAGTTATCGAACTATCTATCTGTAAAAGTGCATCTTCTTTAAAATTGCCACTATATTTTGGAAGGGTAGTATTTGGGTTCGCTAGTTTTCCATTTTCTATATCAAAAAGAAGTGGTGATATTGGGTGGTTAAATGGTGTTGTAGATATCTCTATCTGTCTTGAGTCTGATAATTTTTTATAATAGGCTATTATCTCTTTGATAAAAATACTTAAAACATTTAAAAGTTCTATCTTATCCTCTTGAGTAAAACCTCTACCTTTTTTTATAAGCCTTTTTATAACCTCTTTCTCTTTTCGTAGGTAATTTCCACACCACGCAAGGATAAAAAGAGTCTCTAAATCGATAAGCTCGCTATCTGAGAAATTCTCTTTTTTCAAAAATAGTTCATGATATCTTGGAAGTGGTTTTATCATATTATGTTCATTTGAGAAAAACAGATACTCTATTAGGTATTCTCGCTCTCTTTTAGTTAATTTATCAACAGGTTTCCTTAAAGTTTTTAAGAATTTATCATTAACAAGCGGGTCTTCATATGCCCCAAGTTGTACTAACAGTGATGGTACAAGATTGAAAGTTGCTTTGATTTTTGGAAACTTTTCAAGATACCAGGGCATGTCATAATAATCTTTTATCGCATGTAAAAATACCCACGGCATGATAATTTCACCACTTAAATCATCTCTATAATATGGCTGATGCATATGCCATAAAAAGCTTACTGAGAGTTTTTTTGCCATTTAATCTTTTTTCCAATTCTCTATTTTGTCTAAATACTCTTTTAAAATTACTTTACCTTCCTCATCATCTTTTGCTTGAATGTATAGATTTAGATTATCTGTGTATTGATCTGGAATCATCAAAATCCAAGCATTTTTATTAACCCAAATTTTGACTCCATCTATGAGAGATGAATCTTTTGTTTTTGCATCTTCTAAGAATTTTCTCATCATTTTACCTTTTAAGGCTTGATTGCATTCAACTTTGAGTCTTTTATAATAAAAAGGGTGAACCATTTCAATAATTTTTGAGAGTTTGATATCTTGTGAGATAAGCATCTGCATGATTTTTAAACTAGCATATGTCGAGTCACGATTGAGAGAAAATTCAGTAAACGCAAAATTCCCCTCTAAAGAAGCGATTAAATCATACTCTGATAACTTATCAGCTTTGAAATTTGCATATTTTCCTCTAGTAATCTCTAAATTTTCAAAAACACTATCCATAATATCAGGAGCCCAAACAGGAAGAAAGACTTTCTGTTTTGTGGTAGACTCTTTGTTAAATAGATATAAGACACAAAGAAGACCAAGCTGACGACTTAAAACAATACCTTTATCACATACTAGAGTAAATTTTTGCCCACTAGGATAGATGACAAATCCAACATCAAGTCCTAGATTTTTGACCATTTTTGCCATATCATTTTTTGATCTTCTAATTGTGTTTTCCTGATTTAAAAACTTTTGCTCATCAGGATAAGCATTTATGAGAATATTATCAACTCCGATATAATTTAAAATTTCGGGGTAGACGAGACTTAACATTCCATGAGTTAAATCAACAGCAATTCTAAAATTAGTCCGTTTTAGCTTTTCCATATCCACAGAATCATAAATCGCTTTTTTATACTTTGCATCTGCATAGTTGGCATTTTGGATTCTACCAATTTGTTGAAAATCAACACGCCTGAAACTTTCTCTAAAAAAAGCTCGCTCAACTGCTTTTGAAAAATTAGAGTCGATATAAAGTGCTTCATCTGTAAAAAAGAGTATTTTAGTAGATGCAGGGTCGATATCTTGCATAAAATGAATACCTGCGGTTAGATAGTCACTTGTAGATAAATCATATCTCATAACAGAAATAGGACCACCTTTTATATCGATAATATTAATACCAGAAGACATAAGACCACTTACAAAAGCTCTTTTTAGCATTAATGAGCTTCTATGATAATCTCTTGAAACCATCACTTGACTTCCAAGTGGAAGTTGAGATGCTAAAGCTTCTGCAAGTTTTGTTGCCATATCGCATGAAAGCTCTATATTTGTTTTTCCAGTAACTCGACCAGCTTCAAAAATAGAGTTTTTATATTTACTTCCTAAAATTAAGTTACTACTGACAATTGCTGCATCTTGAATCTCTTTATCGGGCCAAATTATGACATCTTTCTCAAAACTTACTAATTGACCAACATCGCAACCTTCTGCTAAAATAAGTCCAGCTTTTGCAGAGACATTTTTTTCTATTTGATTGTCGTTACAAATTACACAACTGTCAAATACCCCATTTTTACCAATATTAACATTATCCCATATTACGCTATTGCTAATTTTACAGTTTTGTTCAATCGTGCTATTGTCTCCGATGACACTATTTTTTATTTTAACATTTTTGCCAATGCTAACATTTTTACTAAGCAGTACATCTCCAATAATCTCTACACTAGAATCTATCTCCAAAGGTTCTTGTAAAAAAAGTCTGCCATCTGGATATTTTACAATTTCCCCAATTTTATCAAGTTCTACTTTGCCACAAAAGGCATCTTCATAAACCTCTCTATAGCTCTCTGGGTTTCCAACATCTCTCCAATATCCTTTAGCATCGTATCCCCAAAGTGTAACACTGCTTTGCATTAGCGAGGGAAATAAGTCTTTCCCAAAATCGTAATTTTCATTTGCAGGAATTTCATTTAAAATTTCAGGTTCAATGATATAAATGCCCGTATTTATCGTGTCGCTAAAAACTTCACCCCAGCTTGGTTTTTCCAAAAATTTCTCAATTTTTCCCTCTTTGTCTGTAATAACAACCCCAAACTGTAATGGATTTTCTACTGTGGTAAGAGTGATGGTAAGTTTAGATCTTTTCTCTTTGTGAAATGCAAACATCTTTTCAAAATTAAAATCAGTAACAACATCTCCACTTATAATTACAAAGTTTTCATCTCCAATTAACTCTTGTGCCTTTTTTACAGCTCCAGCTGTTCCAAAATCATCATCAGGTGTGATATAGCTTATTTTCATCCCCATTGACGAGCCGTCTTTAAAATGCTCTTTGATAATTTCAGGCTTATAGTAGAGTAAAACAATAAATTCAGTTATACCAATATCACGAAGTTTTAACATCGTATGTTCCATCATAGGACGACCAAGAAGTGGGAGCATAGGTTTTGGAGTAGAGTGTGTGAGTGGTTGGATTCTGCTTCCAAAACCACCAGCCATGACAACAGCTTTCATGGATATCCTTTTTGTTTAAAGTTTTGTATTTTACTTTAATAATACTTTAAAAGCAAAACTATTTTAATTATTTTAGGATAATGCCTTGACATGCCCCTAATTTAAGGGCATCTCTAAAATTCTTAAATTTCTATCCAAGTGTAAGTGAAAAACTCATCTTCTGTACCATCAGCATTATAATCATAAGCTTCTGTTGAGAGATTTCCATTTGCATCATAGGTATATGTGTCAATACGATTTACTATGCCATCATTGTCATCGTCATAACTTTCAGTTAATTTATTTCCGTTTGCATCGTAAGTGAATGTGTTAATAGCTTCTATTATGCCATCATTTCCATAATCATAAGTTGTCGTTAATATTTTTCCATTTGCATCGTAAGTGAATGTATCAATACTATCTATTGTACCATCATTATTATCGTCATAATTTATTGTTGAGAGATTACCATTTGCATCATAATTGTAAGTAAAAATAGAATCAATTATACCATTTACATCACTATCATAACTTTCAGTTAATATTTTTCCATTTACATTATAAGTATAAGTGTCAATGCTATCTGCCGTGCCATCGGCATCAAAATCATATGTTGTAGATATTTTATTTCCATTTACATCATAAGTATAAGTGTAAATATTATCTGCCGTGCCATCAGCATTTGCATCGTAACTCTCTGTCAATATTTTTCCGTTCGTGTCATAAGTAAATGTATCAATACTATCTATTGTTCCATCATTATCATCATCATAATTTGCTGTTTCTATATTTCCATTTGCATCATATGTATAATTAGTTGTAGTATATGTGCCTATACACTCTTTCAATTGATAATTAGCACTGTTATTGTCTTCATTATTTTGGTCTTGGTCAGAATTAGGGTTTTTCTTTACAATAATCTCAAAACTTTTTGAAGATATTTTCCCTTTATCATCTGTTACGAATAGAGTTTTTACATATCTTGTAGTATTACTATTATTAAAATCAAATTGAGGATAGTAGAACATTCTTCTATCAAGTTTTTTTGTTTCACTTAAGAGTATACCATCCATATCTCTCCACTCATATTTTACAATAGTTCCATCTGTGTCATAACTACCATCATCACTTAGATGTATAAAATCTTCATCCATGATCTCTAGTGACTGGGCAATTGCTTTAACAATTGGAGCTTTATTTGGTATCTCTTCTATTGCTACTTCTTGATTTCTATTTACTTTTATACTAATAGTATCTGTAGTTATTCTCTCTTTTTTATCTGTAATTGTTAATACTACTTCATAATTTCCTTCATCTTGAAAGAGACGATTAAATTTTGAATTTGTTGATAGAAGTTTACCTTCTGTATTTCTCCATTCTATGTTTAATATATCATTACTATAGGTAGAAAGTTCAAAATTAACTGTTTCTCCTACATTTATAGTAGCTCTATCTGCTTTTGCTTTTATTGTTAATGTTTGTTGTTGTTTTATCTCTTGTTTGTCATTTGAGATTTGTGTTGTAGTATTACTACTACCACAGCCTGTAAAAAGAAATAGTGCAGTTGCGAGGGATAGGCTAGTATTTGTTAGTATTTTATTCATAAGATAATCCTTTTATTTTAACTCTAATTTAATTGCTTCAAGGTAATCTTAACTACATATTCTTAAATAATTATAAAATAAAACTTAGCTTTTTATGTTAAATAATTAATAACAGTAAAAATTATTGTTACCATATGTAAAAGATTTAATGTTGCTAATTATTTACTAAATATATTTAATTTGAAAAAATAAGTTATATTTTTAGTGCTTTTAGAATTTTTATTTTGAAGTGTATATAATTGTGACAAGTATTAGACTTTGTGTTCAAAAAGTTTGCAATCTTTAAGGAGTTGAATACAAAGTCTGTATAAGGATTGTATATAAGAAAAACTAATCAAAGGTAAACAGACTATAGTGAGACGATATCTTTTGAGTATTTTGTTAGTTCAACAGTTGTAGATTGCCCTTTGATATTTTTTTTAGCTTTTCTTTTTCCGTCGTAAAATTCCTTGAATTCACTTTTAAACGATTTAAAATAGTCTTGAAATTTATCAGGACCTAAAACTGCAACAGCATATAATTCATCATTCTCTACCTCTAAAACAATAGAAGCCAAAGGCTCCTCAGCTTTACCGCTAAGATTTTTGCATCCAGCATTTGCTGCAAATGCTGTTAGATGTGATGAACATACGATAACACCACCATTTTTATAAGCCAATGTTTTTTCATCTCTTGGTATATATTTTATAAAACTATGTTTTGGAGTAGGGTGAGTTAGCTGATGTGAACAGATTCCAGAATATGCAACAATGCTACCGTTTTGACCAACACCACCTTTCCAAAGATACTCTTGACCATTTTCTGATTTTAGTTTTACATTTTTTGAAGTTGGCTCTCCGATATCTATTAAAAGACAAGGAGTTGATACATGTGGGTAGTGAAATATATAAGTTACCTCTTTTTTAAGTTTACTTGGCTTTATAGGGTTTCCTAATTTATCTACAAGTTTTACCTTTTCGTATGATTTAAATAGCATCCCATCTTCAGCTCTAAGTGTACCTTTTATCAAAGAGGGACTTATAGCTATAACAGCTCCAGTCCCTAAGAGTTTTATAAAATTTCTTCTCTCCATATCTAACTCCTATAGAAATATTTCTCTCATAACACCATCAAACCATTCAGTTGTAAGTTCTCCCGTACCACTAGATCTAAATTTTCCTTTACCATCTTTTGGTTTGGGAACTTTTCCCTTACCTTTTAGATTTCCATTTTTTGGGTTCACTGAAAAATTATGAGTTACCATAATTGCCTCATTTGGTTTGCCATTTACCATAGAGAAACATACATTTGCATTTTTTGCAGGAATTCCAGAGCTACTGTCAAATGCCGCACCACCAAGTTGTGCTATAACTTCCAAAGCTGCTCTTTTAGCACCCCAAATAGCTGTTTGACCACTAGGTGGAATTTTATGACCTACTGCATCTCCAATTACAAATATATTTTTATCTGTTTTGGATCTAAAACTTGTACCATCCATAATAGCATAACCAGCTTTCTTTGTTTTTATGCCTGAAAGGGCAACTATTGGATTTGCTTTGTTTATAGGGATAAGATTACAAACTTGATATTTTAGTGTTTTATCTTTACCTTTTTTATCTTCTTTATCTGCAAACTCTTTAAATGAGATAGTTTTTTTTGCAGGGTCTATATCTGTTATCTCAGTATGACCTTTATATATTACCTTATCTCCAAAAACATCTTTCCAACTCTCAAAAAAAGCTTTACTTTTAGCAAACTTACCACCCCTAGTATCAAGAATAATTACTTTTCCTTTGATACCTTCTTTTCTCATATAGTTTGCAATCATCGCTGCTCTCTCATAAGGTGCAGGTGGGCATCTATACTTTCCTTTTGCAGGTGGTATAACTATAACATCTCCATCATCCATATCTGAAAGTTCTCTTTTTAGTGCTAAGTGATCGCTTCCAGGAATCAAAGCTGCTGGACAAGTTTTTGAAATAT
>JAMONX010000065.1 GCA_027066435.1 Campylobacterales bacterium | reverse complement strand
TTATATCAGGGGCTAAAAATGAATTTTATTGAGACAAGAGGCAACGAAAAAGGTTTTGAAAAAGAGGTCTCTTTTTCGTATGCATTATTAAATCCAAGTGCAAGTTTTGGCGGGCTTTATGTGCCTAGTTCTCTCCCTAAGTTTGATGAAAAATTTATCAGTGAAAATTACAATCTCCCATATGAAGAGTTAGCTTATAAGATATTAAAAATGTTTGAGATAGATATAGAAGATAAAATTTTAAAAGAGGCATTATCTTTGTATCGTAAGTTTGATGACCCAAAAGATATAACACCTCTTGTAAAGCTTAAAGATGACCTGTTTGTAAATGAACTCTATCACGGGACTACTCGTGCTTTTAAAGATATGGCACTTCAACCTTTTGGATATATACTTTCTCATTTAGCTAAAAAAAGTGGAAAAAATTATCTAATTTTAGCAGCTACTAGTGGAGATACAGGTCCAGCTACTCTTGATACATTTGCCCAAAAAGAGAATATAAAAGTTGTTTGTCTTTACCCAGATGGAGGGACGAGTGATGTCCAAAGATTGCAAATGGTTACAGAAGAGGGAAAAAATTTAAAAGTAATTGGAATAAAAGGGAGTTTTGATGATGCTCAAAGTGCATTAAAATCACTTCTAAGCTCTCCTAGTTTTGCATCTGAGCTAAAAAAGAGAGATATCTCACTCTCTGCTGCAAATTCAGTCAATTTTGGAAGAATCATCTTTCAAATTATTTATCATATAAAAAGCTATTTTTCTCTTTTAAAACAAAATGAGATAGAAGTTGGAGAAAAAATTTTAGTAACAATTCCTAGTGGAAATTTTGGAAATGCATTAGGTGCATATTATGCTAAAAAAATGGGACTTCCAATAGAAAAGATACTTATCGCTTCAAATGAAAACAATGTCTTAACAGAGCTTTTTAAAAAAGGCAAGTATGATATTAGGGATAAAAAATTAATTCTTACCTCTTCCCCTGCTATGGATATCTTAAAATCTTCAAATGTTGAAAGATTACTCTTTGATAAGTTTGGGGCAAAGCGAACATATGAGCTTATGAAAAATTTAAATGAAGATAGTTATTATGAATTAACAAGTGATGAACAAAAAGCCCTAAGTGAAGATTTTGATGCAATTTTTAGTGATGATGATTTTGGTAAAAAAACAATCAAAGAGTATGCCCAGAAAGGTTATGTGATGGATCCTCACACGGCAACTTGTATAAAAGCATACAGTGAACTAAAAAAAGAGGATTTAAAAATGGTCATATGCTCAACTGCCGAGTGGACAAAGTTTGCTCCTACAATGTTAAATGCCATAAAAGATGATGATATTAAGTATAGTGACTTAGAAGCTCTAAAATCAATCTCTTCTACTTTAAATATAGAGATAACTCCTTCAGTGTTAGCTCTATTTGATAAAGAGTTATTGCATGAAAAAATAGTTTCTAAAGATTTAATCGAAGACGAAATACTAAAATTTATTTAAATGCCGTTATCAAAATTAAATGAGCAGCAAAGAGAAGCTGCAACTGCAAAATATGGTAACAATCTTATCATTGCATCTGCTGGGACTGGAAAAACTTCTACAATTGTAGCGAGAATTGGATATCTGTTAAACAAAGGGGTGAAACCTGAAGATTTGCTTCTTTTAACATTTACAAATAAAGCATCTGCTGAGATGATTGAGAGGATAGGAAGAAACTTTGACCCAAAGGTTGCTAAAAAGATACAATCAGGTACTTTTCACGCAGTTAGCTATCGTCTTTTAAAGATGAGTGGAGTAAAGATTGTTTTAAAGCAGCCAAAAGAGTTAAAGATGGTACTTAGAAGTATCACGGAAAAGAGAAATTTTTCTTATATTGATGCATCTACTTCTGCATATTCTGCTGGATATCTTTATGATCTTCATTCGCTTTATCAAAATATGGTTTCACCTCTATCTTTTGGTAAATGGGTTACAGAACAAAATATAGATCATGAACCTTTTGAAGAAGTTTATAATGATGTTTATGCAGAGTTTAAAGAGCTTAAAGAGCGTTTTGGGTATGTAGATTTTAATGATCTTTTGATAAATTTTCGCACCTTTTTAGAGAATAATGATGTAAAATTTCAGGAGATTCTGGTTGATGAATACCAAGATACAAATCAGCTTCAAGGCTCACTAATAACTGGATTTAAAAGAGAATCACTTTTTTGTGTGGGTGATTATGATCAAAGTATATATGGATTTAATGGTGCAGATATAACGATTATTGGTTCATTTGCAGATAGATTTGAGGATGCAAAGGTATTTTCACTAAATAAAAATTATCGTTCATCTGAGCCAATTTTATCTTTGGCAAATAGAGTTATTATGCAAAATCCAAGGATTTATCCAAAGAAATTAGAAGTTACAAGAACTGGTGAATTTGCACCTCCAAAACTTATGATTTATGGGGAACTTTTTGAACAGTATGGCTCCATTTCAAAAAAGATAAAAGATACAAAAACCCCTTTAGAAGAGATTGCTGTGATATTTAGAAATAACTCAAGTGCAGATGGGATAGAAGCACATCTGAGAGAACTTGGAGTTGGATGTAAGCGAAAAGGGGGAACTAGCTTTTTTGATACCAAAGAGGTAAAAGCAATGCTAGATATGTTTACTCTCTTGATAAATCCAAGAGATCTTATGAGTTTTATCCATATTTTTGAGTATGCAAAAGGGGTAGGTGGTGTATTTGCAAAAGATCTTTTTGATGCATTTTATAAAGTTGGAGATGGTAGTATTTTACAAGGTATTTTAAATCCTAAAGAGAAAAAAAATCCTTTCAAACGAGGGATTGTAAATCATCAACTAGGGCTTTTTGATGAAATTATTGAAGAAGAGAGTATTGCTAGATTTAGGAAGCTTGGATTTGATGAAAAATTTTTAAAGAATCCAATTTTAAAACACTCTAAAATAAACAAAGATTTAGCAAACTATCTACATGCATTTTATAAATTTGTCAGTTCAACAATAAACCTTGAATCTCCATCATCAATTGTTAAAAACATAATCAATTCTGATCTCTTTGAACTTATGTCTCAAAGATTGGCAACACAAAGAGCAACTAGAAAAGATGCAACTTTAGATGAATCACTAAAAAAAGAGGCTTTAACAAATATTCGTCGAAAAGCACTGCTTCTACTTGACTTAACTCGCCCATATAAAGATAAATTTCGTTTTATAAATGCTTTGACCTTGGGTGGAGGGGAGATGAGCGAAGGTGAGGGGGTTAATCTTTTGAGTATTCACGCTAGTAAAGGTTTGGAGTTTAAAGAGGTTTATATAGTAGATTTGATGGATGGAAGATTTCCAAATAGAAAACTTATGAGTAAAAATGGTGGAGATATAGAGGAGGAGAGGCGACTTTTTTATGTAGCTTTGACAAGGGCTAAAGATATTTTATATCTTTCATTTGCAAGACATGATAGGATTAAGAAAATAGATTATCAACACTCTCCATTTTTGGTAGAGGCTGGGATGATAAAAGAAGAAGTAACTAGCTAGAGTGTAAGGTAACTTTGGGTTTAGGAGCAGGTTCGCCTAGATAAAACCCTTGAGAGTAGTCAGCTCCGAGTTTAATTGCCAAGTTATATACCTCTTCATTGTGTACAAACTCTACAACTGTTTTTCTATTTAATTTTTTGCAAAAGGCTATAATCGCAGTTGTAATTATTCTTGAGTTTTCATCCTTATCTATGTTTTTTATTAATGAGCCGTCAATCTTTAGGAAATCTACATCAAGGGTTAAGATATGTTCAAAGTTTGAGTATCCACTGCCAAAATCATCAATTGCTATTTTTACACCAAACTTTTTTACATCTTTTATGAAGTTTGATATCTCTTCATAATCTTCTATTACTTCAGATTCAACTATCTCAAATATAACTCTTTGTGTTTTTGGGAAACTTATGAGAACATTCTTTATATAATCAACTGTACCCTTATCTTGAATGTCTTCTGGAGATAAGTTTATTGAAAACTCTAAATCAGTATTTCTAAACTCTTCAAATGTCTTTTTTACAACTATTTTTGTGATTGAATTATAAAGTTTTGCTTTTTTGGCTATATCTAAAAAGAAAAATGGCGATACGACACTGCCATCTTCTTTTATAAGCCTTACAAGAGATTCATATTTACTTATTTCGCCTGTTTTGTTATCTATTATTGGCTGAAAATAGGTTACAATTCTATCATTTGAAATTGCATCTTTTATCATCTCCACACTCTGCATATTTTTTGCATAATTATTTCTTTCTCTCATTGACAGGTCATATGTTAAATATTTTTTATTTGATTTTTTTGCGTCTCTTAATGCACTGTTTGCATTTGCAAGTAAAGATGTGAGTTCATTATTTGTCTCTTCCAAAGAGTCACTAAAAGCGATACCTGCCGTAAATGTAATAGAGATTTGATCATCATTGCATTTTATCTTATTTGATTCGATATAATTGATTACTTTTGAGATAAATGATTTGTATTTATCATGTGAGAAAGTATCTGAGTCACTCAAAAAAGCAAATTCATCTGCATGGAGTCTATATGCATCTATTTTAGTAGTGCTTGATATCTGTTTTAATAATTTACTCACTCCTTGTAAAACTTCATCACCAATTTTACTTCCATAAAAATCATTTAATTCACCAAAAGAGTTAATATTGAGAAGCATTAAAACTGGACTTTTCATCTTGTTTAAATCTTCTATCATCTGATTTCGATTGTAAAGACCTGTTAAGATATCAATTCTCTGTTTTTGCAACTGAGCTTTTTTATCTTCTAGTTCAGTTACATCGTGTCTTACGGCAACATACTCAGCAAGTTCACCTCTATCATCAAGAATAGGGATAATTGTAGCATTAACAAAATAGTGACCACCATCTTTTTTTCTGTTTTTTACTATTCCATTCCAAATTTTTTTAGATTTCAATGTATCCCACATCTCTTTAAATGCTTCTTTTGGCATATCAGGATGTCTTATCATGCTATGTGGTCGTCCCATAAGCTCATCCTCTTTATATCCCGATAGTAAGCAAAACTTCTTGTTTACATAAGTGATGATACCTCTTTTGTCTGACTTTGATACGATGCTACTCTCATCAATCGCCATTTTATAGCCATTTAAAAATGAGACATTTGTTTTTATATTTTGTCCCATTATGTTAAATGCCTTTATTACATCATTAAATTCATCTTTTGTATTAGAAGTGATGACAACATCATTTTCACCTTCAGAAATTCGTATAGATGCAAGTTGGAGTTTTTTTAAAACTCTAATTAATGATTGATAAAATGCTGTAAAAATATAAAACAATATTAGAGATGTAAGTATAAACACTCCAAGGTAAAATAGAAGTTTTTTTTCTAGCTTAGTAATTTTTGATTCTAATATATCCTGATAGATTAATATTAAAGTACTATGCAAGTCAAAAATATTATATATGGCCTTGCTTCCAGCTTTGAAAAATGTTTTTGCATCATAAGTGAGGTTATCTTTATTTATAATTTCACTGTTTAGTAAATTTAAAAAGCTATTTGATATTTCATTAGCTTTTTTTATTTTTAGGAAAATTTTGTTTTGATTATCTTCATTTAAACTAACTTCATAATCTTCAACGGCATCTAAATTTGATTTGATTACCCCGTATAGATAAACTCCACGGCGTTCATCCTCTTTACTCTTTTGTGTTTTTGTAAGTTTGCTAGCTCCTAATCCTCTAGCCTGTCCTATATATTCACTTAGATTTGGTAATTTGTCGTCTATCATACTTTCAAGATAATGCATAGTTGCATGATTTGTAGTTTTAAAACCAATTTTTTTATTTATATTTTGTATCTCAAAAAGAGTGTTTTTTATGAGGTTTGTATGTTTTTCAAATGATTTTTTTTGATTGCTATTTTGGCTTATATTTTTTAGTTTTAACTTTTCCCATTCACCTATTAAGTTAACAAGTGTTGGAGAATTTTTATAAAGATTTAGTTTGCTTGAGTCTAACTTAAGTATAGTTGAAAAAGCTTTGTCAATATTTCTTTCAATTCTTAAAACTCTATTTTTGAGTGAGATATCACCACTTAGATATGCACCTATAATTCCTCTATGTTCTTGAAGATTTAAGAGCAAGGTCGTTAATATCCCATTATATTTTAAGCTTTCTTGTTTAAGTAAAAAAATCTTTTTCTCATCATTTAACTCTATAAATTTAACTCCTGCAAATATAAGAAAAGGCAGAAACATTATAAAAAAGAAAAAAGAGAGTTTTTTCTTATAGTTTAGTTGATTTAGAAGAAATATTGCTGGTTTTAACAATTTTTGCACTTAAACTTCTCCTAGTAAATATATTGTTAGTTATTATTGTTATAATATTTAGTTATTATTATATCTAATTTCTTATTATTATATCGTCTTAAGTTTGAATAAATTTAATAATTTTTCTTCTCTCATAACTTTTATTTCTATTTTTTCGTCTTTATCTTTAAAAAATAGTAAAAATTTCAGATCATCTAATTTTTTTACATCTATACCATCAACTGCCAAAATAATATCATCTTTTTTAAGCCCCACTTTTTTGGCAATAGAGTCTTCTATCACTTTAGTAACTTTGAGATTCTTAGTTGTGTCTAAGAAGACTCCAATTTTCATAGGTTCTTTTACTTTCATAGTATTTGTATAGAGGATAAAATCAGCACTATTTTCAGATGCAGGCATATCTTGGATTATCACCGACTGTGGGAGATTTAACTCTCTGAAAACTCTATCTGGGATTCCAGAAAATCCAGCGATATGACCATTTCCAGCTAAAACTATAAATGTCGTATCACTATTTTTTTTGATATATTTAGATGCAGTCTCTGCCATAGTTTCATCCCAGACTATTTGTGATTGATAGATAAAATCTGTATTTGGTGAAGTTGAGTTTTTATCTCCTTTTGCTTTTGGGTGAGCACTTGAATTAAAGAAATTTTGCAAATACTTTTTGTACTCTTGATTTTGGAAATTTAGTGTTTTTGGAAGAAGTTCTTTCTCTTCATCGTTTAGTGCGTGAAAACCATTTTTTGTAATTTTTTTGATAATCTCTTTTTCGATATTTAGTGCAATAACAGGCAATGAATTCTCTTTTGCAAAGTCGATTATAGGTTTATAGAGATTATAATTGAACTTCCATCTTGTAAAGTATTCACTTTTTTCTAAAAATGTTTTTTCATCAATTTTTCCAGCCAAATAATCATCTAAAATATTTTGAAATTTTCTTTGAAACATCTCCATTCCAATTGCTACTTTTTTACCTCTTTTGTGCAATGCTTTTATGATTTGTAATTGGTTTATATGATGAGCATAATTTGTATGAGCCTCTCCTATAAATATAACCCTTTTGTTAGCCACTTTTTCGATAATTTCTTCTAAAGTTTTTGCTTGGGGTACTTCAAGGTTTAGTTTTTCTATGCCAACTTCATAAACTTTTCCTCTTGTCGTAGGGGTTATCGATTTCTCTTTTATTTTGCCGTCTTGAAAAATAATTCTACTATATTTTGAGTAGTGAGGAATCTTTCTCAAACTTTTTTTAAGCTCTTTTTCACTTAAGGCTTCTAAATATGCCACAACTTTTGTTCTATTCCAAGGGTTTCTTTCTACTTCTATGAGTAAACCATCATCTAGTTTTGAGATATTTGTTAGGGCTTTTTTGGCTTCAGCTTTTGCATCTTGTAAAAATAGAATATTAGAATTTTGCATCTGCTTAAAAGTTAATGCATCTCTTTTTACTAGTTTAGAATTTGAGAATATTTTTTCATAACTTCTATCACTATCAGTTACAATTGTAAGATTGTTATCTCCTAAAAGTTTAGCGATATTTGTCGCACTTTCATCAATTGAGAGTTTTCTAAAAAGGTCATAATCTCTATCAAACACGAGTTCCAATGGTCTATTTTTCAAAGCCAATGATACATTTGTATCGCCATTTATAAAAAGAGAAAAACTCTCGTTTGCATCTATGGTTTTTACAAGTAGGGGTAGATTATATCCGTGTTGAATATCTTTATTGTGGGGTATTGTGAAGTTTAATTTGTACGAATTATCTTCATATCCGATAGTTAGTTTTGTAGGATTGATATCTACAATATCTTTATGCTCAAAGAGATTGTGAATTATCTCAGATGCATTCTTATCTGAAAACTTCTCAAAAAACTCTCCAATATCTCCATAAGTTGCATATTTTCCTCGATAAGTTTTATAAAACTCTTTGAGTCCTTTAAAAAAAAGCTTATCTCCAATCTCCTCTCTTAAACTATGAAAAGCAAATGCACCTTTACCATAACCTATAGCCATCGTTGCACGATCTTTTCTATGTCTAAACTCTGAAAGATTTATATGATTTTTCTCATTTACATAAGCTTCATAATCATTCAAAATCTTCTTTCTATATTTCCAACCCTCACCCTTTAACTCTTTATAATAGTGATCACTCAAGTATGTTGTGATTCCCTCAACCCAGTTTCCTTTTTCAAAATTATTAAAAACAGAGTTTCCAAACCATTGATGGACTATCTCATGTCCTAATGATATATCTATCAAAAAAGGTTTATCTATAATTCTATCTCCTATAAGAGTAAATGTAGGCATAGAATAACCTGTCTGAAAAGAGTTTTCAACTACCCTAAATGTAGAGTATGGAAACTCTCCTAGCATCTTCTCATACATATCGATGTAGTATTTGACCTTTTTGATATAAGAGTCTGATAAGTTTGCATGCTCTTTAAAAAAGTATGTTGATATCAAAATGCCTTTATACTTTTGGCTTTTTACTACAAACTTTTTAGATGCAATCAGATTTATGGTATCTATTGGTTTTTGCATCTTGAAGTTGTATGTGATTTTATCTCCATCTTTACTCTCTGTTATACTTTCACTCTCGCTTATGGCTATAAAATCTTTTGGTAGAGTTACGGTTAACTCATATTTACAAAGTGAGGAAATCCTTGGAAGCCACCCATCTCCTAAGAAAATAAAATCTTTCTCAATTTGCTCTTTGAGTTTTTTTTCATATTTGAAGTTTAACTCTTTTTTAGCCTCTTTTTTTAAATCAAAATTTGCAAAGTCAAGCTCTATATTTTTTTCACTATTTTTAATATCCACTTCAGCACTCAAACGATGCTCACTTGGAAATATCTCCATATTGATTTTATAAGTACACTCTGCTAAAAGCGAAAGTGGCATTAAAAAGTACAGTAATAATTTTTTCATTCTTTCCCATCTCCCCAGATTTAAATTTAGCTTTTTTTGTTGTGCATTCTCTTAAGCCTATTTGGCTGTTTTTTCCCCTCAATGATAAACCTAAGAGCATTTAGACGGATAAAACCTTCTGCATCTTTTTGGTTATAAACTTCATCTTCCTCAAATGTTGAATGCTCTTGACTATAAAGACTTTCATCTGAACTTCTACCAACTACCATAACATTTCCTTTATAGAGTTTTAGTTTTACCTCTCCATTTACATTTTCTTGTGTTTTATCTATGGCAGATTGAAGCATCTCCCTCTCAGGCGACCACCAAAAACCATTATAAATCAGCTTTGCATATCTAGGCATAAGTTCATCTTTAAGATGAGCCTCTTCACGATCTAGTGTGATAGATTCAATAGCCCTATGAGCCTTTAACATGATAGTTCCCCCTGGTGTCTCATAACAACCTCTAGCCTTCATCCCTACAAAACGGTTTTCAACGATATCAATTCGTCCTATCCCGTGTTTGTTTCCATAAGCATTTAGAGTTTCTAAAATAGTAGCTGGACTCATATCAGTATGATTTATCGCATATGGGTCTCCATTTTTATAGCTTATCGTGATATACTCCGGAGTATCTGGTGCATCTTGGGGCGAAACTGACCAAAGCCACATGCTCTCCTCTGGCTCACAAGAGGGGTCTTCAAGTATCTCCCCTTCATAAGAGATATGAAGCAAGTTTGCATCCATAGAATAAGGAGAACTTTTACCCTTTTTATCAATCTCAATCCCATGCTCTTTTGCATAGTCTAGTAATTTTCCCCTAGAGTTTAAATCCCACTCTCTCCAAGGAGCGATAACAGCGATATCAGGATCTAGTCCCAAATACCCAAGCTCAAATCTAACTTGATCATTCCCTTTTCCAGTAGCTCCATGGCTTACTGCATCTGCACCTGTCTCTTTTGCAATCTCTATCTGCTTTTTTGCGATTAATGGTCTAGCTATAGAAGTTCCCAAAAGATACTCCCCTTCATAGATAGCATTTGCCCGAAACATAGGAAATACAAAATCTTTCACAAACTCTTCTCTCAAATCCAATATAAATATATTTTCAGGTTTTATACCAAGCTTCAAAGCCTTTTGACGAGCTGGTTCTACCTCTTCACCCTGTCCTAAATCTGCCGTAAAAGTGACAACTTCACACTTGTACTCATCTTGCAACCATTTTAAAATTATACTAGTATCTAACCCACCACTATATGCTAAGACTGCTTTTTTGATATTTCTCTTCATTAATTATTTACCTTACAAAAAATTTGTAAGATTTTATCTAAAAATGGATAATAGAAGAAATGTTTTCAAAAGTGTTACTTTATCACCTTGTGAGTATTGTTAAAATTTAATTTATCTAGATATAGAGCAAGAACTTATTTTGACCTGAAGATTTTAACATCAAAAGGTCAAGATTTAACCTCTCCATAGCTTAATCTCTCTTTCTGCACAATTTACCTGCAATAATTAACATACATTTTGTCTGTTATTGCCCATATTTGCTAATTAACTAACAAAATGTATGTTAATTGGTGAAAATCAGGCTAAAAGGTTTCCTTAAGCTTGAAACTATTTTAATTTTCTACTATAATAATTTTATTTTACAAATGGTTTAATTGTTGACATGTGTTAGTATGTATATTTTTTGTGTTAGATAATCATGGGTAATTGAGATGTTTTGTATATTGTAGATAGTTCCGAACTATATTATGGAAGACCGGCACCTTTTTAACAAAAAGGTGCCCAAAAATAAAAGAAAAAAAGGATATGAATTTATTAGATAGTATCATTTTATTTTTGATATATATGATACCTATTTTAATAATTTTCTTTACTTTATTTGAGTTAAATAAAGCTCTTTGTGTCTGGATTAAAAAAGAAACATTCATATCAAAAATTATATGCAATTTAACAATTCTTTTGATGATAGTATTTGTAGGTTATTCTCTTATAAATATATTTCTTGGATAAAAATAGAAACTGGTTGGTAATATTAAACTCATAACAAGTACTCATATAATAAAAAAGTAACAAAAGAAGTTACAATAATCAAGAGAGTAAGTAATAATAACATATTGGACAAGTACTAAATCAGTTAGTTTTCTTAAAATGGAATTTTAACTAGATTC
>JAMONX010000064.1 GCA_027066435.1 Campylobacterales bacterium | reverse complement strand
ATTTTTTAACATTAATATTTTGTAAAAGTGCAATTCCAAATGCTAGAGTTTTACCGCTTCCAGTTTTTGCTCTTGCTATGAGATCTAAACCTTTTAGGCTATGAGGTAAACTCTCCTCTTGAATAGGTGTTAAGTTTATAAAGTTTAAATCTTTTAGATTTTTTAGCATTGAAGGGTTTATATTTAGTGTGTTAAAAGTTTTCATATTGTTATATTTTCTATAAGTTCTATTTTTTCAGTTATGATGAGTGCATCTATACAAAAATCCATATCAATCCTTTTTTTGCTCATATAAATCTGTGCGGTTTTTTGGATTTTTGATAATTTTTTTGGAGTTATTTGATAAATTGGGTCATAATTTCCGCTTTTTACTTCAATAAAATGCAAAACTTTATTTTTTGTAGCGATTATATCAATTTCCCCAAAGCGAGAATGATAATTTCTATCAATCACTAAAAAACCAAAATTCTGAAGATAGTCTATTGCCCGCTCTTCTGCAAAATTACCAAGTTCTTTGCTCAATCTTCTATTCTTATCATAGAGACTTTATCTTTTAGTGTACTTAGTTTTTCAATCTCTTTAATCGCATTTTTGATTTGTTTCTCTTTACATGTATGTGTAGAGCATAAAAGTTTCGCTTGGTTTTTAAAACTGTTTGGTTTTTGTAAAATTCTATCTATCGATATATCATGATTTGCTAATATCTTGGCAATGTCTGCCAAAACCCCAGGTTTATCTATAACACTCATCCTAAGATAGTATTCACTCTCTATCTCATCTATTGGCAAAAGCTTTAATATTTGACTCTCATGAGGCTTTTTAAATCCAAGCATAGGAGAACTCTGTCCAGCTCTTACAATCTCCATGATGTCTGAAACAACAGCACTTGCAGTAGCATCTCCCCCCGCACCTGGTCCATAATAGAGTGTCTCTCCTACGAAATCCCCTATAACACTAATACCATTCATAACACCGTCAATTTTGGCAATCATTTGAGTATCTTTGATAAGTACAGGATGCACCCTAAGTTCAACATTCTTATCTGATTTTTTTGCAATTGCTAAAAGTTTTATACAGTATCCAAACTCTTTAGCAAACTCCATATCATCAGAATTTATATCTTCAATGCCTTCTATCAATATATCCTCAGGTTTTGCATCTATTCCATAAGCGATAGAAGCCAAAATCAAAAGTTTGTGAGCTGCATCAAATCCACCGACATCAAAAGCTGGATCTGCTTCTGCATAGCCTAATTCTTGTGACTCTTTAAGTATCGCTTCATATTGTACGCCTTCACTCATCATCTTGCTAAGCATGTAGTTGCAAGTGCCATTCATAATCCCTTTTATAGACATTATTTGATTTGCACTTAGTCCCACTTTGAGTGCATTTATGATAGGAATTCCACCAGCAACACTAGCTTCATATCCGATAGGAAGCTCTTTGGCAATAGCTTGTAAATCATATCTATGATAAGCAAGAAGTGCTTTGTTAGCTGTTACTACCGCTTTTTTATTTGTAAGAGCCGTTTTTACAACTTTTAAAGCATCATCAACGCCACCCATAAGTTCTACTACTATATCAATACTATCATCATTTAAAACTTCGTTAATATCATCAGTTAAAGGTATTTTCACATTTCGTTTTTTTGATAAATTTTTTACAACACCTTTTGTGACAACTATCTCTTTTCCTGCTCTTGCACAAATTAACTCTTTGTTTGTTTCTAAAATCTTAGCAACACTCTCTCCTACTGTTCCAACACCTATTATTGCTACTTTTACCATCTATTGTTTTGCCTTTAGAGATTGTAGATATTTTTTGATATTTCGTGCGGCTTGTCTTGTTCTTTTTTCATTTTCTATGAGTGCAATTCTTACATATTTGTCACCGTGTTCACCAAATCCGATTCCAGGACTTACTGCTACTTTGGCTTCTGTCAAAAGCTGTTTTGTAAACTCTAGGCTACCCAAGTGTGAAGCCTCTGGAGGAAGTTTTGCCCAAACAAACATAGATGATTTTGGTTTTTCAAATGCCCAACCGGCATTGTAAAAACTTTCACACAAAACATCTCTTCTTTTTCTATACTTTTCGACAATTTCACTTTGGCACTCTTGAGGACCATCAAGTGCAACTGTTGCTGCTACTTGAATAGGTGTGAACATCCCATAATCAAACCAAGATTTTATCTTTTGCAGTGCTCCTATGATTTTTGGATTTCCAACAAAAAAACCAACTCTCCAACCTGCCATATTGTAACTTTTTGATAGAGTAAAGCTCTCAACTGCTACATCTTTTGCACCTTCAACTTCTAAAATAGAAGGTGTTTTATAACCATCAAAAGTTATATCAGCATAAGCGATATCACTAATGATATAAAATCTCTCTTTTCTTGCAAGTGCAACTAAACGAACATAGAAATCTTTTTCTACCGTAACTGTTGTTGGATTGTGAGGAAAGTTTACAACTACAAACTTTGGACGAGG
>JAMONX010000063.1 GCA_027066435.1 Campylobacterales bacterium | reverse complement strand
AGATGCTATCTCGTGTTGGACTTACAACACAGATGGCATGTGGAGATTGTCCAAGAAATATCGTAACTTGTCCACTTAGTGGTATCATAGATGATGAGTTAGTTGATGTTGGAGAGAGTGTAAATATATTAAACCAATATTTTCAAGGAAATAGAGTGTTTGCAAATCTGCCTAGAAAATTTAAAATGGGTGTTTGTGCATGTAAAAAACGATGTATGATTGAAGAGATTCAAGACCTTAGTTTTATAGCTGTAAAAAATGAAGATGAGATACTTTTCAATGTCTATGTTGGTGGTGGACTTGGAAGCAACAGAGAGTTTTCAAAACTTTTAGGAGCTATAAAAGAGGAGCAAATTTTAACAGTTGCAAAAGCTGTAACAGAGATTTATAGAGTATTTGGAAACAGAGAAAATAGAGCCAAAGCTAGAATTGGGCATCTGTTAAAAGATTGGGGTGTTGATAAATTTAGAGAAAAACTAGAAGAAGATTTAGGATTTTCACTAACAAAAACAAAAGAGCTAAACCCTATAACATACCTTCAAAGAGGACATCACGGAGAAACAAAAAGCACAAACAGAGATAATGTACATATAGGATTTACAACTGAAGCTGGAGATGTAGGTTCACATGGTCTTGAAGATATTTATAATGCTTTAAAAAATAGTGATGTAAAAAATATAGCATTTACAACAACACAAAATTTTATCGCTTTAGATGTTTGCAAAAAAGTTTCCAAAACACTACAAGAAGAGTTAAAAAAGGTTGGATTTTTTAGCACTCCATCTGCTTTTAGAGTTAGAACATTAGCTTGTACTGGGTTAAAATATTGTAAATTTGCAATTTGTGAGACAAAAGATTTACAAAAAAAAGTCATAGCATATCTTGATGAGAAGTTTCCAGATTTCAGTGAACCAATCTCTCTATCTTTTAACGGCTGTCCAAACTCTTGTGCTCATCCTCATCTTTCAACTTTGGGATTTATTGGTAGTAAAGTTAAAGTTGATGGGAAACTTATGAGTGGTTTTTCACTTATTGTTGGAGCTAAATTAGATGAACAAGATAAGAGTTTTGCTATAAAAACTAATGTTAAAGTTGAAAGTGATAAAACTCATCTACTTATTGAAGAGATTTTAAATAACTATTTAGGTAGTGGTTATGGTGATGGATTTGAAAAATGGCTTGCACAAGAGTATGGCTAGTACAATAGAGTAAATTTTTTTATCTCAAAATATTTACTCTAAAATCAACACTTCCCCAAAAGGAACTTCAACTTTATCTCTCATAACCCAAAGAGTATCAATATAAGGAGAATTTTCTGGAAAACTCCCAAGCCCATCGGTAAAATATATAATTATCTTTGCATCAGCAATCTCTCTATCAACATACTCAAAAACAGGACGAAAATCAGTCCCACCACCACCAACTACTCTATACTCTATCGAATCTCCAGGGTAAAAAACTTTATGGTTTTGTATCTTTGCATCACACTCAATTAGGTCTATCTCATATGATTTAAAACTCTCTACAATTGATTGAAAGTGTCCAAAAAATGTTGCTAGAAGTTCTTTGTCTATCGAACCTGAAGAGTCTATGGCTACAACTATTTTTAAGAGTTCACTTTTTAATGAAGGTAGAGCAAATCCTTGGTGGATATACTTTTTATTTGGTGGAAAAAATTGATAATCCTCTTTTGCGTGGAGATTTAAGTAACGATGAAGCTCAGATCTCCAGTCTATTTTGTCTATAAAAAGTTCAGGAAAAACTCTTTGGAAATCTTTTGGCAGTTCCCCTTGGGCTTTTATCTTCTGGTTTACTTGATTTAAAAAATCCTCATCAATACTCTCTTTTTCACTTGGATTTACTTTTTGTTTCTCTTTTTTTTGCTTCTGTTCTTGCTCTTCATACTCTTTTTCATCAAATTCACTCTCCAAGATGGCATAAATCTCTTCAGCATACATGTCGTCAAATCTTTTGTTTAGATTTATTTTCTCAGGAGCAAACATATCGTTTTTGACAAGCATTGAGTTTATAGCATAGTCGGTGGCTAATTGCCAAAGCCAATCCTCTCTTTGGTTGATCCTGTTTTTATGGCTTAGAGCATAGTGCATAGCAGAGTTTGCGAGGGTAAACTCTAGCTCTTTTTCATTTAATTTTGATAGATACTCATCGTTGTACTCAAAGTTATCACCATCACTTGTAAAAGATTCGATATTATCATTTGATGATATCTTTAGTGAACTTGCAATTTGACCAAAGTAGGGGTGTTCTAACATTAGTTTTGCTTTTGCTTTGTCTAGTTTCTCTTTGAGTTTTTTCATTATAAAAGATAGCTATATTTTCTAACCCACTCATCCCAAGATGGAGCATTTTCAATTTTTATGTTATTTTTTTGCATATCTTTTACAAGCATTACAGAAAATTCATTTGGAAGATGCATAGAAAAATTTAAAATATTGTTAATTTTTTTCTTATCTTCGCTCTCTTTTAAATGGTTGATAAGTCCACTACAT
>JAMONX010000062.1 GCA_027066435.1 Campylobacterales bacterium | reverse complement strand
AGAAAAAGAGTAATTATAGTGCTTTCATACAAGGATAAACAGCTATATCCAAAACCTGAGTTTTTGGTTTAGCTCAGGTTATGAAGTAGTGTTTACCTTTCATCTTCTCTCATTTTTTTATAAAGAGCATCATACTTATCTATCTCATCTCTTGAAGCAACTTTTGTTCTACAAGAGATATATCCTTGTGAACCATCTTGGTCTTTGTATGGGTAGACAGTTGCATAAACCCAGTAAAATTTACCTGTTTTTGAGCTGTTTTTAACAAATCCTGACCAAATACCTCCTTTTTTTACCGTATTCCAGAGATCTTCAAAAGCAGCTTTTGGCATATCCTGATGTCTTACAATGGAGTGTGGTTTTCCTATAAGCTCTTGCACATCATACTCTGCAACTTTACAAAAATCATCACTTGCAAATTTTATAATACCTTTTGCATCTGTATGTGAAATAAGAAAACTATCATTTTTTAACAATATCTCATTTTGATTCATCTTAATCTCCTAAACTTTTTTTACTAATTTGTTTGATATTTCTTCTATCTCCCCAGAGCTATCGTGAATTATCTGGCTTATTTTTCTATTTTTTTCACCACTTTTTACTAAAAGCTCTAAAGTGCTATCTACCTTCTCAATTGAATTAGTCTGTTCTTTTATACTTTGACTTATGTTGTTTGCTGATTGATTTAGTGTATTTATAGTTGAACTTATATCTGTTAATGATTTTTGTGTCTTTTCAGCTAATTGTCTCACTTCATCTGCAACTACGGCAAAACCTCTTCCATGTTCTCCAGCTCTTGCTGCTTCAATCGCCGCATTTAGAGCTAACAGATTTGTTTGATCTGCAATATCAGCGATAACTGTTAAAATTGATTTTACATCTAAGCTCTGTGTAACAATATCATTAGAATATACTACAATGTCTCCAACTTGTTCTCTCATAATCTCTATAGATTTTGAGGTATCTTTTATGGCAGATGTTTGCTCTTTTGTTGTATTTACAAGCTCAGTTGAAGCTCCAGAGAAAATCTCTACTTTTATTTTTAATTCATTTCCATTTTCAAGGTTGTTTTTTGTGTTGTTTTTTAATATATCTGCTAGTGAATTTGCAGATACTACCATATCTCTTAGAGAGCCTTGTATATTGTTTGTTAACTCTATTTTGTTTTTATAATTACCATTTGATAATTCTTTTAAAACTCTCTCAACGCTTATTAAAATTTCTCCCTGGTTTTTTGTCATTTTATTTATTGATTTGGTTAGTGTTATTATTTCAGCAGTTAGTGGAACATTAGTTACTTTAGTATCAAAGTAGCCTTTGCTAGTTTTGTCCATTACAAGTACCATTTCACCAATTGAAAGAAGGTCAGTTTTGTATCTTTTAACCTCACTATCTAAGTAGTTATTAAAAAGCTTTGATATTTTTCCAACTTCATCGTTTGAGTCTATCTCTATTTGTATAGGTTCTGTTATCTCTTTGTTTAGATATTTTAAAAGGTTATTTACTCCTAAATCTAGATTTTTCATAGATTTAGAAAATTTTAGTAACATATATAGACTCAAAGTCAAGATAGATATTGTAGCTATAAAAACTATACTTAAGATTGTTAAAAAACCATTAAACTCCATATCTGCTTGTTTATTTGCAAAACTTTTTATGTTTTCTGCCATGAAGCTTTCTATTTTTAACAAGTTATTGATTTCTTTAGTTAAAAGTGTAAACCATTTTTGACCATCAATATCAAGAGAATCACCAACAGTAGAGTTAAATACACTTTGCATGTGTGTAGCTATTGTCTTATGTCTGCTACTGTTTTTTATCAACTCCTTATACAAAGTTTCTGTTTTTTTATCTGCTAATGATAAAAATATATCGGTATATTCTCTATTTATAAAAATAAGTTTTTCAAAATACGACTTACTCTCTTTATCAAAAAAACCTTTTGAAAATCTAGCTGAACCAACACCTCTGATGATGCCCATTTTTTCTTTAGCATTTAAAAAGTTTACATATGGAAGAAGAGATGATATAGCCCCTTCATTTGCTAGTGCAATTTTATTTATAAGATAGATAATTTGTTTATTTAAACTGCTATAAAACTCTATAGATTGTTTAGAAGATATGCTTTGGTTAGTGATTTTTTGTCTGATATTATTAATTTTTGAGAATTTAATTTTAATTTGATTATATTTTGTTTCAATATCATTAGGAAAATTATCTTTAAGTTTCATAAAGAGTTCTATTTTTGCATCACTTAACTCTCTTTGTTTTGATAGTGCATCTTTGAATTTTGTACCACCAGAACCTAGGTAACCAGCACTACTTCCTCTCTCTTTTTGTAATTCATGAATTAACTCACCAAGTTGAATTGAGGTATTTAAACTTTCAACTACTTTGCTAGATTTTTCATAATAACTATACTTATTGTACGCCAATAAAGATCCAAATGCAAATATAGTTGTAAGTGACAACACCACGACAACTGTTACAATTGTTTTTATATTCATATTTTTTAAAATACCCATGATTTTATTTTTTCCCTTTTCTCTATTTTTTAATATTTTACATTCACAATATCGGTTAAATTATAAAAAATATTAATTTT
>JAMONX010000061.1 GCA_027066435.1 Campylobacterales bacterium | reverse complement strand
TAAAATTGTTAAAATATTTCAAGAAGTAGAAGAAAATAGCGACAATATATTTGATAGTCTTGATAAAATTGTTGAAGAGTATCGTGAAAAAGAGATTAATGAAGCTATAGCTTAAAGTTAAAGAGTAACAAATGTAAGAAGTCTATAGCTTCTTACATTACCAACCCAACCAACCTCAAAGCTTTCGTCCTATGTGAAAACTGCTCTTTTATACTCAAATCGAGCTCACCCAAAGTCTCTTCAAATCCTTCAGGGATAAACATAGGATCATACCCAAAACCACCCTCTCCTCTTGCTTCATCAATTACCTCGCCATGCATCCAACCGTGTACGGTAAATATTCCTTTATCGCTTACTATAGCCATAGCTGCTGTATAAAATGCTGGTGTTTTTTTGATGTTTTTCTCTTTTAATGCATCTATCAATTTATATAAATTTTCTTTATCACTTGCTCCAACTCCTGCGTATCTTGCACTGTAAACTCCAGGGATATTGCCAAGAACTGGGACTGTGATACCACTATCATCTGCTAAAACTACAAAATCTTTTAATTTATCTTTGAGCAAATCATAGATAGTTTTGGCTTTTATAACGGCATTTGCTTGATAAGTATCTCCATCTTCTACAATCTCTAACGGCTCCAAGATATCTGAATATGCCAATACTTCACTACCTTCAAAATAAGCTTTTATCTCTTTGATTTTTCCCTTGTTTGCACTTGCTAAAACTATCTTCATATCGAACCTTAATCAATTTAGGACTATAATTGTCCACTTTAATAAATATTATACTTAATCAAGTATAACAAATAAGGGGTTTAGGGATGATAAAAACAGTAATGCCACTTAGTATGATAGTAGCTCTTCGATTTTTTGGGCTTTTTATTGTACTTCCTGTGCTTTCAGCATATGCACTTACACTTGATGGGGCAAATGCATTTTTAGTTGGAATTGTAGTTGGTGGTTATGCACTTACACAGACAATTTTTCAGGTGCCTTTTGGGCTTTTGAGTGATAAGATAGGGAGAAAGAAGACACTTCTTTTTGGTCTTCTTATATTTATCTTAGGTTCTATCATAGCGGCTATGAGTGATAATATATATTGGCTAATGTTTGGACGATTTTTACAAGGTGCTGGGGCTATTGGATCTGTTGTAGTTGCGATGATTAGTGACCTGGTCAAAGAGGAGTCAAGAGCTCATGCTATGGCTGTTATGGGTGGAACTATCGCTTTAAGTTTTGCTGCGGCTATGATTGTGGGACCTGTTATTGGTGGATTTTATGGTGTTGATAAACTTTTTTGGATCACTGCATTTTTAGCAGCTGCTGCTATACTCATACTATTTACTAAAGTTCCACAACCTCCAAAGATTATTCATACTTACTCTGAAGAAGAGAGTAAAATGAAACATGTTTTTAAAGATAAAAGTCTTAGAAGTATGTATATTACATTTTTATTTCATAGCTCTATCATGACTATGGCATTTTTTATCATTCCTATAGTTATGACACAAAGCGTTGAAGAGGGTGGTTTTGGTTGGGATAAGATGGAATTATGGAAAGTCTATCTTCCAGCTATGGTTTTAGGACTTTTAGCGATGGGACCTTCTGCTATATTTGGAGAGAAGAGAGATAAGGGAAGAGAAGTCTTTATGGTTTCTATTGTTACTATTGCTGTTGGTTTCTTACTTATGGGATTTGCTACAAATGCGACACTATTTATCATTGGTGTCTGTCTATTTTTCATCGGATTTAATATGTTTGAACCACTACTTCAATCTTTTGTCTCAAAGCTTGCGAAAGTACACCAAAAAGGAGCAGCACTTGGTGTTGCTAACTCTTTTGCCTATTTTGGAGCATTTTTAGGTGGTATTTTTGGTGGTTGGTTAATGCATAGCTTTTCAAGAGAGACTCTATCTTCGATGGTTTTAGTGCTTTGTGCTTTATGGTTTTGGTGGGTTATGAAACTAAGAAACCCAGGACATAGGGGCAATGTCTATATGGAGTTTGACAAATACGATAGAGAAAAAACTTCAACTATAAAAGGTGATATTCCTGGAATCTTAGAGCATTATGCAAATGAGACAGAAGGGATAATTGTTATCAAATATGACAAAGATATCACAAATGAAGATAAAATTAGAGAGTATTTAGTAAAGTAACTCTTGTTAATCGATTTACTATTATTATTTGGCATTTCCCTATTGGCAGCTACCTTGCTGCCAATAGGGAGTGAAGCACTACTTTTATATGATTTATCACAAGGCTACAATCCTTACTTACTCGTGACATTTGCTACTATTGGCAATACTTTGGGTTCTGTTATCAACTATTTTTTAGGATACAAAGGAGTTGATTTTCTAATAAGAAAAAAGTATGCCAATCAAAAAAAATTAACAGATGCATCTGTAATATTTAAAAAATATGGAGCATACTCTCTGCTTCTTTCATGGGTTCCAATCATAGGAGACCCAATAACTTTTATAGCAGGGGTTATGAAGTATGAAATAAAAAAATTTATAATAATAGTTTTTATAGCAAAAGGAGTTAGATATACAATCGTAACTCTTATTTACTTAAAAAGTTTGACACTCTCTTAAAGCTCCACTTTTCAAACCTCTATGAAACCAAGTCATTCTCTGCTTTGAGCTTCCGTGAGTAAATGTATCTGGTTGAACATAGCCTTGAGCCTGTTTTTGAAGTCTATCATCTCCGATAGAACTAGCAGCGTTAAATGCTTCATCTATATCACCTTGTTCTAACATGTTGTACTTTTTATGAGCGTGATGAGTCCAAATACCTGCATAACAATCAGCCTGAAGCTCTACTTTTACTTGAAGAGCATTAGCATCTGATTTTCCTGCTACTCTCTGTTTTGCATTTTCTACCTTTTGTAAAGTTCCTTGCAAATTTTGAACATGATGTCCAACCTCGTGAGCTAAAATATAAGCTTGTGCAAAGTCTCCAGAAGCTCCATATTTAAGTGCAAGTTCATCATAAAATCCAAGATCTAAATATATCGTTTGGTCAGCAGGACAATAAAAAGGACCAACTTGTGAATTTGCTTGTCCGCATCCAGTTCTAGTCTCTCCACGATAAAGCACTAGCTTTGGCTCTTGGTATTTATATCCTGCATCCGCAAAAACTTTGCCCCATATTGCTTCAGTATCTGCTAAAACTGTAGAGATAAAATTAGCTTTTTCATCATCAGCTGCTTGATCTTTTACTGTTGGGTTTGAAGAGCCAACTCCAATTAAAGAGAGAGGATTAAAACCGCTCATATAGGCAAAAGCTCCTATACCTATAACAGCCCAACCAAATTTACTCTTTAAAAGAGGTTTTAAAAAAGGCATAATAAACATAATTGTTTGCAAAGAAGGCATCCCTCTGCCTCCACCACTACTTGAGCTTCTTCTGTCATCTACATTTGAACTCTTTTTTCTATTTCTCCATTTCATATTTACACACCCTGTTAAGTTATAATTTTATTTACTTTAGCAAATATTGGATTTAACACCCCTTATACAAAAATTATGATATAATCCTCTTCAAAATTTTTAATCCTTGGAGAAACATTGAAGCAACAATATAAATCGTATCAAGAGACTGTAGACTTCTTAAAAGAGTGTGTCAAACTCCATCCAAATTTAATTACTTTACAAAATATAGGTACAACTTGGGAAGGCAGAGAGATAGTCCTTGCAACCATTTCAATCAATGTAGAACATGCAGATTTGAAACCTGCTCTTTTATTTACAGGAACTGTACATGCTCGTGAGTGGATTGGGAATGAGCTTGGGGTTGAGTTTATTGACTATATACTAAAAAATCATAAAAATGACCCAAAAGTAACATCAATATTGACTAAAAATACTCTCTATCTTGTTCCGTGTTTAAATCCAGATGGTTTTGAATATGCTCGAACTCACTTCTCATTTTGGAGGAAAAATAGACGGGACAATAAAAATGGCACTTATGGCGTAGATCTTAACCGTAACTTTAGCATTGGATATACTAAAGTCTCAGATACCAGCTCAAATGTTTATAGTGGTCCAGAGCCATTTTCAGAACCTGAAAGCAGAGCTATAAAAGATTTTGTAGATTCTCATAAAAATATAACCATCGCACTTGATTACCATTCACAAGGGAATGTTTTCTTTCCAGCTCACAACTTTAACCATGAAGCTGAGATTGATGGAGCAGATATGAATATCTTGTGTGCCAATATGAATTATGAAATTAAAAAAATAACAGGACGGCAGTACGGCATCCATAGAGGTAAACCACCTACAAAACTTATAAGTGGAAGTGGAAGAGAATATTATTATTCTAAAGGTATTATCTCCGCAGTTGTTGAGGTAGGTACTAGAAATATCCCTGATTATATGCAAAATATGAAAGAGAGTATTTGCGAAAATATACCCGCTCTTTTGATAGCACTCAAAGAGGCTAAAAACTACTCTTCAAGAGCACCTAAAAGGGTAAAAAACTTTCATCTTGAAGCAAGTGACAATGAAAGCATTTCTCTTGCTTGGGATGGGGATGAAAATAGTGACAATATATTTTATAAAATATATAGAAATACAAAAGAGAAACAATTTTGCAATGATGCAAATCTTGTAGCCACAACAAAAAACAGATACTTTACAGATACTCAGCTAAATAGCGGAGTTACATACTATTACTACATCAGAACAGTTGATATCATAAGCAATCTGCAATCCCCTTATGCTCCAAAAGTAAGGGCAAGAACAGCCCTTCAAAGAGATGAATTTTCAAGAGTAATTTTTCCAGCCCCTTCAAATATTGGATACTTAGGAGAAAAAACGATAGAGCAAAATAGAGAGCATTTTGGAGTTAATTCACTTTTTGTAGGGGTTAATGAAAACAGAGGAATAAGTTATGCTGTTATGTCTTTTTCTCTTGAAAATATCCCTGAAAATGCAATCATAGATGAAGCAAATATCTCTTTATATCCTATGAACCGTGTCAATGCAAAAATTGAAAAATATGGAGATTGGTCGCTATCACTTTTAGATGCTGAAAGTGTTAGTGAAATCACAGACTTTGAGCAAATTCACAATGCAAAAGTAAAAGAGACATTAGGTGCGAGTATCCGTTCTGAAAAACTAACTCAAGGCATCTGGAGTCACTGGCACTTTAGCGGACATGAGAAAAGAACACTTCAAAAAGAGATTAGAAATAAAAATGCAATTTTTCGTCTTCAAGGTCCTAGCAAACTCCCAATAGGAAAAGACTCTCAAGTGATGATGTTTGATATAGGGTATGGAAAATTTGGCGGTGGAATCCACTACCGGCCATCTTTAAATATCAAGTACACTATCCCTTCAACTCAAATTGAGATAAAACCTCAAACTCTAAGTACAATTTCAAAAGATGAGTTAATACCTGATAAATTAGCTTGTGGATTTGATAAAAGTGAAGAAAAAATTTATGGATATATGGAGTTTGACTTAAGTTCTCTACCTGAGCCTGATGAAACTGTTGTAACTCACGCATATATAGAAATTTCCAATAAAAAGAAACCAAAAAACAAAAATGACATGCGATACAACATAGAGTTTATTGATGTTGACAACCATACATATGAAGATATAAAAGCCCGTCAAAGGATTGAATTTATAGGATATGAAGTAAGCAGAAGTGATCTTATCAAAAATAGTACACACCATTTTATTTTTGACAGCTTTAGCCGACTTGAATTAGAAAACAATCACAAAGATGATAGACATGTCTCTTTTATAGTAAAAGCAACTTCAGCATCTCCGACTAAAAATCATTTGATTGACTGGTATGAAAAAGATAGTAAAAAAGAGGTAAAGCTAATTATCCAATACATAAAAAGAAGAAAATTTTGTCCAAAAGTAGTTGAGAATATAAAAACAACAATAGAAAAAGGGATGGTTAAAATATCGTGGGATAATCCAAAAGATGAAGCACATGTTGGCTCATTTGTAGTAAGAAATCGCTTCCGACCTCCACAAAATCCTTATGATGGAGTAAAGATATATGCGGGAAAAGATAGCTATACTTACGACAATTATGGATCTACAAAAGTTGATAAATATTATAGTATCTTCACTTATGATGATGTTCCAAACTATAGCAAAGCTACTATTGTAGAGTATAAAGCAAAATAACTTTGTCAAAAAAAGCAACAAAAAAAGAGATAGAAGAGATAAGACAGATATTTTTAACTCATTACAGTGAAGCTGTCACAGAGTTAGAGTATAAAAATCTCTATGAACTTCTAGTAGCTGTAATGTTAAGTGCCCAATGCACAGATAAAAGAGTAAACATTATAACACCTGCCCTTTTTGAAAAATACCCAAACCCTGCACATTTGGCACTTGCAGATATAGATGATGTCAAAAAGCTTATAAATAGTTGCTCTTTTTTCAATAACAAAGCAAAAAATCTCATCAAAATGGCAACAACTGTTATGAAAGAGTATAAGGGGGAAATCCCTCTCAACGAAAAATCACTAATCACACTCGCAGGTGTTGGACAAAAAACAGCAAATGTAGTTATGATAGAGTACACAGGAGCAAACTTGATGGCAGTTGATACTCATGTCTTTCGAGTTTCACATCGTCTTGGACTCAGTGATGCAAAAACGGCAACAAAGACAGAAGAACAACTTGTTAAAAAGTTTAAAACAGACCTTCACATACTCCACCAAGCAATGGTACTTTTTGGTAGATATATCTGCAAATCCAAAAACCCTTCATGCGAGAGTGAATGTTTTATGGTAGAGTACTGTAAGAGTAAAGAAGCTTTTAAGCCTGGATAAAAAAGAACTAAAAAGAGCTTATACTCCCCACAACTTTACCTACAATCTCGATGCTATGCGGATCAACAGACTCAACACCATACTGAGAATTATCAGATATCAGATCAATAGTACCATCACTTTTTAAAAGCATCCTCTTAACAAAAAGCCCTGTTGGAGTTGAAACAACAAATACCCCACCCTTTCTGATGTCATCTTGAGTTCTATTCATAAATATAATATCACCACTTTTAAAAGTAGGTTCCATAGAATCACCAAGAACATTGATTGAGTCAATATTTTTCATCTCTCTTTCACCACCTAGCATAGTAACCATATGTTCATCAAGTCTTATAGTTTCATGTTTTGCATCATAGTTAAATGCTCCACCACCAGCACTAGCATAAACATCACCAAAATACCTGACATTTGCATACTTTTCAGTTTGTGCCTCTAAACTTCTAGTTGCTTGATCATAAAATAGCCAATTTATAGAGATCTTTTTTTGAGCACAAAAGTTTAAAATCTCTTCATATGGAATTTTGCCTCTATTTTTCATAGTTGCAAATGTTAACTGATTTATCCCCAATGCATCCGCAACATCTTTATCAAAAACCTTTTTTTCTCCTAAATCTTCTGAGATAACATCTTTTATCTTTGGCAACATATCTCTAAAATTAAACATTTTAACCCCTTTTGAGTAAATTATATTTCAATTTGAAATATAATTATAGCATAAAAAATATTTTTATTACAATAGTAGAAATTTAAAAGGAGATGAAATGAAAAGTTTATTAGTAGAGTTTATAAAAGTAGTTGATAGTTTTTTAAGTTTAGTAGAGATTTCAATGCTAAAATTAAATGAGAAGGTCTTATAAATACTTTTTTCTTTGTTAAGTAATTTTAAAATTGGTCGATATTGCATCTACCAAAGGATTTTAAATGTTAACAAAAAGTATTAGTATTGTAGTTTTAGTTTTCTTATTTTTAGGCTGTGAACAAGTCGATAGAGTTGAAGATGTGGCTAAAAAATATCAAGATGATACTACAGAAAAAACAGAAAAAATTTCTGATGATATAGATCAAGGATTAGGAGCTACATCTGGCAAAGAACTCTATAATGGAACAGTTAACACTTCAAGCTGTGCAGGATGTCATGGATCAAATGCAGAGAAAAGAGCTTTAGGGAAAAGTGATATTATCAGGCATTGGGAAGTTGAAACAATTATACAAGCACTCCAAGAGTATAAAGAGGGAACAAGAGATCAGTATGGAATGGGATCTCTTATGACTGGTCAAGTCAAATATTTGAGTGATAGTGATATAAGAAATATTGCAAATTATATTTATAACCTAGACTAATTTAAAAAAGCCCACAAACAGATAGTTTTAGATAAAATTCTGCTCAAACATTGAAAAATAAATTAAAAAAATAGATAATACAAATTTTAAAAGGAATTAAAATTGATAAAAGTATGTAAGAGCGAAGAAGAGTTTAGTGATTTAATCAGCCCATTACCTATTTTGGCGTCACAAAAATATTTAATTTCAAAAAGTGATGACTATGGATGGTTTGTTTCAGAAGATTTTGTACTGCCTTTTATAATTGATAAAAAATTGATTTTCAAACGCATGATTTTTACACATGATACAATTTATTTAAAAAATAATTTAAGTATTGAGCAGGAAAAACAATTTCTTGATGAAATGGTAGAGATAAGTAAGAGAGAAAATTTGTGTGATTTTATAAACAAAGCACAATCTTATACAGTATTTAAGACTTACCCTACAAAAAGTATTCACGCACCATGGGGAACATATGAAATCAACACTACTTTAAGTGAAGAGGAAATACTCGCATCCTTTAATCAATCACATAGAAGATCACTTAAAAAAGCTATCAAAGATGGTGTTAGTATTAAATTTAATATTGATCCAAAAGAGACATATGAATTAATTCATCAAACTGTAACAAGAGCAGGTTCACTTGCTTGTCCTCCATATGAGTATTTTGAACAAAGTGTACAGAACCTTGGTAAAAATTGTCTTTATGCTGGTGCTTACAAAGATGGTGTTCTTCAAACAGTTTTAACAGTTTTATTTGATGATAATCGTGCTTATGAACTCTATGGAGGGAATATCGTAAATTCGCACAAAGGGTGTGGACAACTTTTAAAATATGAAGCTATAAAATATGTAAAGAAGCACTCAAAAGCACCTACTTTTGACCTATGCGGTGCAAGGATAGATGTAAAAAAAGATTCAAAATATGCAGCAATCCAACAATACAAAGAACGATATAGACCTACTTTAATTGAAGGATATGCATTTAAAGTAGTTATAAATCCACTAAAAACAAAACTATTTAATATTTTAGTACAACTCTATGCAAAAAAACAAGGAACAACTTATGTTGATCCAATTGATCAGCTATTAACTGGCAACTATTAACTTTAGGTGGGTTTTGCCCACTCTACATTGCTCCCATATTCATAGAGAAGATTGGTAAAAGCATAGCGACTACGATAAACCCTATCATAGCTCCGACAAACAGTATCAAAAATGGTTCCATAAGGCTTAAAAACAAATCTATTTTGCTTCTGTTCTCTTCAAAGTAGAGATTTGCTAAGTTTTCCATCACAAGAGCTACTTCACTTGTCTCTTCTCCCAAAGCTATAGCTTGTATAAAAGATTTATCTACATTTTTTCCATGTTTTGTTAATGAAGTTGAGAACTTTTTACCCTCTACTAAATCTTTTGAGGCATTTACAAATTGCTCTCTTATAGCAACATTGTCTAAAATTCCGCTTGCTAATTTTACAGCGTGTACAAAAGTGACTCCTGAACGAACAAGCACGGAAGTGATATATGAAAATCTTGCCAATTCAAAAGTTTGTATTATCTTTCCAAAAAGAGGAATTTTTAGTAAAAATTCATGATAGGCAAATTTAAACGATTTGCTAGTTCTTACCAAATACCCAAAAACAAAAGATATGATGATAATTGAAACAGCGATTATAAGCCAATAAGCACCTAAAAAATCTCCCATGGCTATTACGATTTTGGTAACATCTGGTAACTCTTGTTTTAGTTGCGTAAACATACCTGTTATCTTTGGAACAACTGTTGTAAGCATAAAAGCAACCATCAAAACAGATATTATCACGATAAACATAGGGTAAATCAAGGCTTGTTTAACCTTACCAGCTACTTTATCGCCCTCTTCTACAAATCTTGCCATTTCAAAAAGCACTTCACTTAAACTTCCACTCTCTTCAGCTACTTTTATCGACTGTTTATAAAAAGGAGGTAACTCTAAAATCTCTTGAGTCTCCAATGCAACATAATAGCTCTTTCCCTCATCCATACTAGTCTCAAGAGATGTCAAAAAATCAGATAAAACAGGATCTTTTTCATACTGAAGTTTTGCTAAACGGATAACATTTACTATTGGAATACCAGATCTTAGATATATGGCAATATTTCTCGATAGGGATGCTAAGTGTTTGGCGGAGAGTACATGTTTTCGTTTAAAATTGAGCTTATTAAAAAACCCTTCTGATGATTCTTTGATACTATTATAGATAATTCCACGAGAATTTAATTTGTTTTTTGCATCCTCAATGTCAATAGCTTCTATTCTAGCTTTTATCTTGTTGCCACTTCTATCAAATCCAGAATATTTAAATATCAATCTTTAAGCCCTACTCGAATAATCTCTTTTAAAGATGTGTCTCCTGCTAGATAAAAATCTAAAAGTTGCTCATGTATGAGTCTCATACCTTTTTTCTTCATTGCATCTCGTATCTCAAAATCAGTCATCTTATCTTTTAACATAAACTTGACTTCATCATCCATAACAAGAAGCTCTCCAAC
>JAMONX010000060.1 GCA_027066435.1 Campylobacterales bacterium | reverse complement strand
TCACTCTCCATCTTTGAAGCACTGTCAAAACTGTTGTAACCAACTGTTGGCTCAACTTCGTAGATTATCCCCTCTTGTGCTACTAAAGTACAAGAGAGGGACAAACATAAAAATGTAGATATTGCTAGTTTTTTCATAATTTACCTTAAATAATTTTCTTATTGGGCATATCGACAAATTATGAAAGTTCTTTAATATTTAAGAGATTTTAGTTCATATGATAAACAAAAGCATCCCTTTTTAATCTCTTAAGAAACTTTATAGCAATACCAGCTTCTACTCTGCTCTCATATGGACCTACTAAAATCAAAGTAGCCTCTTTTCCACCTCTTTGGACATTATGTAATACAAAAGGATAATCTTTTTTCTCTAGCCTATTTGTTAAAACTTCACCATTACCTTTAAAAAGTGCTGCCATTTGGACATAATACCCATCTTGTACTGGCTCTTCGTATGAAGTAGCTACACTTTCATCTTCCACATAAACTGCTTCAGCAATAGGCTCTTGCGTTACTACTGGTTGAGTTACTACAACCTTTGGAGGAGTAGTGGCAACAACCGTTGGTTTTTTTTCATATATCTCTTTAAATTTTGCCAAAGATATTGCATTTTGTACTTCACTTGTCTCATTTACAGAAGGTATTGAAGCTAGTTTATTTGCACTCTTTTTAGATTCACCGATTTTAGCACCAATTCCTAAAGTAGCAATAATATCATTATCATTATTCTCTAATTTTCTTAACCATCTAGCTTCTGTAACTATGTCAATATTTTTATTTATACCAAATTTTAAACCCGCTCCTGCATTTACAAATGCCTGTGAGTCATCATTAGTTCTTGGATTACTAACCCTATGTGTTTTTTCTCCACCAAACCCTACAATTGCATAAGGTCGAATTCGTTTGTCACCATTTGGTTCATACATTATATTAATAGAAGTTCTTTCTATATCTGTCTTTCCAAGGTCACTCATAACATTGTCTTGAGATGTTTCAATTGATGCTTGAACAGCTACACTCTCATTTAAAAAAATACTTCCTCTTATTCCATAAAGCATCTCTGTATCTTTTAGAGAATCTTTATCAGCATTAAAAGCTTTTCCAACTGTTGGCATAACTTCTACTTTTACAGCATTTAACGATGTTACTAATACACAAGCGGATAATAGTGTAAATAGTTTATTGACTTTTTTCATTATTGTCTCCTTTAATTTTAAACTGTCATGATTATATTTTGTTTCCTCTAATGACCTATTAAAAATATTTAATCAATAAGTTGATATAATTTAATCTTAATAGTTATAAAAGGAATTATTTGAATCTTGATCTAAAAATTGAAAATTTGATTTCAGAAAACAGAGATGACTTTGAAGTCTCAAAATGCATAAAAGATGAAATTAACTCCTATATAAACTCGCTTGATACACTATTTGAGAAAGACCAAGGAAAGAGTTTTTTAATCAATCATACTCGCTCTATTGATAGGTTTATTAAGGTAATCTTTAAATATACACTTAGAAAACAGTTCGGAGATTTTCTTCCTTTAATAAATACTTTGCCTATTACTATCGTTTCATTGGGTTCATATGCAAGAGAGCAGTTGTGTGTATATTCTGATATTGACCTTATGATTGTCTATAAAGATACAGATGGATATAATTTAAAACCGATTATTGAAACTATACTTCAAATTGCATGGGATAGTGGATTGAAACTTGGACATAGAGTTCATGAGATAAAAGACCTATACCCTGCAAGCAGACAAGACCATACTATAAAAACAGCACTTTTAGAGTCAAGATATATATGCGGTTCTAAATACTTATGGATGAGTGTTGAACAAGAGCTTATTTATATACGAAAAGATGACCAAAAAGCTTTTATACTTTCAAAGATAGATGAGAGACAAAAGCGTACACTAAAATACCCTTTTAATATGCAACCAGATATCAAAAACTCCAAAGGTGGATTAAGAGATTTAAATACTCTCTTTTGGATATCAAATATTTTGCACAATATAACAAGGATTAAAGACCTTTCACAGGATATTATAGAGTATGAAGTCTATTCACAACTTATGAATAGTGTAGAATTTTTGTTTCGTGTTCGTATTGCTTTGCATCTAAGTGCTGGTAAAAAAATAGATAAACTACTTTTGCAATACATTCCAGATATTGCCACAAAACTTAAAATGTCGCAGAGGAAACTAGTAGAAAAAACCTTTGAATCAATGCTAAAGGTTGAAACAATATGTGAGTATATGGTTAAAAAAGTAACCCATGAAATTTTATTTGATAAAAACAACTTGTCAAAAATACGAAAATATAGAAAATCAAAAAATATCTATTTAGATACAAATGGCATCTGTTCTCCTCTTCATACAGATAGTGAAAAATTAGAATATTTTATAGATGTCTTTTTAGAACTTCCAGATGCAAGCTACTGCTATAAGCCAACTTTCATACACTATTTGCAAATTGCAAAAAAACATAAGATTGACTATACAAAGATAAAAGCACTTTTTTATAAAAAGTATTTATATACATTTATGATTGCACTCTACAAATCCAAACAGTTAAACAATATTTTTAAACCTATGAAAAAAGTAGCACATCTTCCACAGTTTGATGGATATCATGAATATCCGGTTGACATACACTCTATAAGGACACTAAAAGCTCTTGAAAATATCAATGATATACATGTAAAAAATCTTTTTTCATCATTTGACAAAGAGGAAAAAGTATTACTAAAAATTATTGCATTTTTACACGATTGTGGAAAAGGAAGAAAAAAAGACCACTCTCTTTTAGGTGCAGTGATTGTCAAAAACTTTATAGAGAAGCTAAAGTTTGATAAAAAACATATAGAGTATGCGGATCTATTAGTTCGACATCATACACTTATGAGCAATATCGCAAGTCGTGAAGATATATATAGTGAAAAAGTAATATTTTCATTTCTTGCAAAATTAAAGCATCCAAAAGTATTAGAACTTTTGTATGTTTTAACTTACGCAGATATAGCATCTGTTGGAGATAATGCTTACTCAAATTTTAACTCCAAACTCTTAAATGAACTTTTTCTTATCTCAAAAGAGGCTTATGTAAATAAGAAGATGATTACAGAGGCTCAAAAAAGGGCTAAAAAAGAGAAAAATCTTAAAAGCTCTCCTGAATTTAAAGATGCAAGTTCAATTTTGAAGAAAAAAATACTCTCTATAGAGTCAAACCTACTCTTTTTCAAGTATAAGCCTAATGAAATTGTAAGAATTGCCTCGTGGGTAAATAGTCTATTAAATCCATATAATTTTATTATCACAAATGATAAAATGCTTACTATTGAAATTATAAGGAGTAATGAGATAAATTTAGGTTATCTATTTGGTAAGCTTAAAAATCTAAATGTTGCTTCGATGGATATATTTAAAATATTTAAAAATATAAAATATTTTAAAATTGAATTTTTAGAATCTGCAGAAGAGGAAGATCTTTTATTTATAGAAGAGATTATTTACAACTCATTTGATATGAGCAAAAAGATAGCTTTAGAGACTCCACAAGTACTAAAAGAGGAGATAGAGATAGATTGTAATCACTCTAACTCTTATGCTATGATGACACTTTATACAAAAGACCACCCTAAACTTTTGGCTAATATAATGTCAACTTTTGACGATATAGGGATTGATATAGCGAGTGCAAAGATACAGACTATTAAAAATAGAGCTAGAAACTTGTTTTTAATTGAAAAAAATGGTAAATTTTGTGCAAATCAAGATGAAGTTATAAAAAGATTAACAATTAAAGGATAAAAAACATGTGCGGGATTGTTGGATATATCGGCAAATCAGAGATAAAAGAGATTTTAGTTGATGGACTTAGAGAGTTAGAGTATAGGGGTTATGATTCAGCTGGGATTGCAGTTTTACAAGATGATGAGATAAAATCTTACAAAGCAGTAGGAAAACTTCAAAACTTAGAAGATAGAACAAAAGATTTTACCTCAAACGGTTTTGGTATGGGTATAGGACACACTCGCTGGGCAACTCACGGAAAACCAACAGAACTAAACGCTCACCCACACCTTGGAGAGTTCTCATATGTTGTACATAATGGAATAATCGAAAATTATCAAGAGTTAAAATCCTCACTTCAAAAAGATGGTGTAAAATTTTTAAGTCAAACTGATACAGAAGTTATAGTGCATCTTTTTGAAAAAAATTATCAAGAGTTAAACGACCCGATGCAAGCATTTGAGAAAACAATCCAAACACTCGATGGTGCATATGCAGTTTTACTCATAACAAAAGTAGACCCAAACAAGATATATTTTGCAAAACATGGCTCTCCAATGATAGTTGGAAATGATGATAAAGGCGATATCCACTTTGGCTCTTCAGATGCAGCTTTGATTGGTAAAGCAACCGAAGTCATCTACCTTGATGATGGAGATTATGGATATACATCACAAGAGGGAATTGTTATCTATAAAGATGGTGAAGAGAAAGCTCTAAATAAAAAAGCTTTAACAGGAGATAAAATCTCAGCTCAAAAAGGTGGCTTTAGATTTTTTATGGAAAAAGAAATCTATGAACAGAGTGAAGTTTTAAGTGATACTCTTATAGGAAGAGTGCTTGATGAGAAGATAAATCTTGAAGAGTTAGATGAGAAGTTTTTTGATGGTATTGATGAAGTAAAAATCTGTGCATGTGGAACTAGCTATAACTCAGGACTTGTATCCTCTTATCTCTTTGAGAGACAAGCAAAAATTAGAGCGTCTGTTGAAATTGCAAGTGAATTTAGATATAAAGAACCACTTTTAGCAAAAAATACACTCTTTGTCGTCATTAGCCAAAGTGGCGAAACAGCTGATACTTTAGAAGCACTTAAGATGGCAAAAAGAGCAGGACTTAAAACTCTAGCAATTTGTAATGTTGATAACTCCTCAATTGTAAGATTGGCAGATCACACAATTTTAGCTCGTGCTGGAATTGAGAAAGGAGTAGCAAGCACAAAAGCATTCGCTACACAAGTTATGGTACTTTGGATGCTCTCTTTATACATCGCAAATGCGAAAGATACGATGACACAAGAGGAGATAAGAGAGGAGATAAACGCGATGCGTCATATCCCAAATACAGTAGTAGTATCAGACAAACTCCACGAAAAGATAAAAAGGCTCTCTAAAAGATATTTACACGGTCATGGATTTTTCTTTATCGGAAGAGATATGTTTTATCCACTTGCTCTTGAGGGTGCACTAAAACTAAAAGAGATCTCATATCTCCACGCTGAAGGATATCCAGCAGGTGAAATGAAACACGGTCCAATAGCCTTAGCCGATAGTGAACTTTTTACAATTGCCCTTATGCCAAAAACTATCCACTATGAAAAGATAAAAAGCAATGTAGAGGAGCTAAGTGCTAGAGATGCAACTATTCTTGCAATCAGTCCACTGGAGTTTGACTTGGCAGATGATTTTATAAAAACCGAACACTCAGAGCATCCGATGAGTGAATTTTTTGAGATGATGGTTGTGACTCAGCTTCTAGCATTAGAAGTTTCTATTCGTCTTGGAAATGATGTTGATATGCCTAGAAACTTGGCAAAGTCTGTTACTGTTGAGTAAACAGCCCGCTTTTATTTCAAGCCTCTGACTTTGTCGGAGGTTGATGACTACCAGGAGTTGTTTTAATAGTTATACCTCACTCCAAGCTTTGAGACTTTAGAAATTTTAGCGTACATTGACCATCCAAGTTTTCGCTTATCAAAAAGTGTTAAGTCTATATCATCACCAATGAACTCATTTACTTTGTCTAAAATATCTTTTTTATGATTTTTAGATTTAACTTTTGGTACATATTCAAGAATTTTTAGATTTAAGCTTCTACTCTTATCTGCACAAAGAGAGGGTGTAAGACAAAATAGTGTTAATATAATACATTTACAGCTTAATACTTTTATCATTCCATCGCTCCTTATAATTATATAATCGGCAATAGTAAGAAATACTTAACCTAGATAAGTTATTTTCCTTATATTAATATTTTTTAAACTGTGCTATAATCAAAATAAAAATGGATTATTTTGAGTGTATTAAATAAGACTTTAGAGCTTTTGGAAGAGAGTAATCTTTTTCTAACAGGTGGAGCTGGAGTTGGTAAGAGTTATCTTACTAAAGAGATTATTGATGATTATAAGAACAATTATAGAGGTGTTATAGTCCTTGGAAGCACTGGAATATCTGCTGTAAATGTTGGTGGGCAGACAATTCATAGTTTTTTTGTTTTTGGGATTGCTTCAAATTTTGATGAGCTTAAAACTGCTGATAGATATAGTAGAAATAGGATTAAAGAGTTAGCCAAAATTCTTAAAAAGACGGATCTTTTAGTGATAGATGAGATAAGCATGGTAAGTTCTGAACTCCTCGATATGATTTTATATCGACTCAGAAATGCCAAATATAGTGGCAGAGTGCTTGTTGTTGGTGATTTTTATCAACTTCCTCCGATAAGGAAACAAACAAACAATAATTCTATATTTACTGATAATCTTTATGCATTTGAGAGTAGTGCTTGGGATATGCTTGACTTTGTTGGTGTGGAACTTACTACTATAAAAAGAACTTCAAATGAAGAGTTTATGAAAATTTTAGAAAAGGTAAGAGTAGGGGATGTGGACAGTCAAGCTCTTCTTTACTTAAATAGTCTAAGAAGACAAGAGTTTGACCAAAGAGCTGAAGCTACTATTTTGTTTGGTAGAAATTATGAGGCAGATTTGCTAAATGCTCAAAAAGTAGCAGATGTTCCAAGAACTGAATATAATTTACCTGCAATTTTAAATATAAAAGATGAAAAATTAAATAAAAATAGAATAGAATCTTGGAAAAAATCTCTTCCAATCATAGTTGATTTAAAACTAAAAGAGGGAATCCCAATCATCTTTACAACAAATAAATGGGGAACATATCACAATGGAGAAAAAGGCTTTGTTGAGCATATAGATGAAGATAGTATTGTGATAGAAAAAGAGGGAAGGCTTGTTAAGGTAGATAGATGTGAATTTGACTTAACACAATCACAAGTTGATGACAAAGGAGAGCTTGATTTTAAGATACTTTGCACATTAAAACAATTTCCTATACGCCCAGCATATGCTATAACAATCCATAAATCGCAAGGGATGAGTCTAAATCAACTTATATGTAATGTTGACCATATCTTTGCTGATAGTCAATTTTATGTGGCTCTTAGCCGTGCTATTGATCCTAAAAGGCTTAAGATTAACTATAAAGGTAATGATTTTGAAAATTATCTAAAAAGAGTTGTATCAGTGAATGAGAGTGTTAAGATATACTATGAGAATTCAAATTTTATTAAATTAGATTGATATTTTTGTTAATAAAGATGAAAAAGTTAAACTTTTGATTAGTTTTAGACTAAATTCATTATAAATTTATCTTTATTTTATTAATATAACTTTAGAGTTTTATATTAGGAAAGATATTGAAAAATAAATTTATGATTACTGTGAGTGATATTAATGGTGTCAAGCAGTATACTCTCCATCAATTTATAAAAATATTTGTACTCTGGGTTGTTGCAGTAGTTGTTCTTGTTCTTACTGTTGGGATGCTTTTATTGTACTCTCTTTCTGATAAGGTGGATGAGTTAGATTTTTTAACACAAGATCTTCAGGATACTAAAAAAGATCTAGAACAACACAATAATGAGCTAAAAGACAATATTTCAAATAAGAGCGAAATGTTAAGCTCTATGAATGAACAACTTTTAGAGATTGAAAGAATTGTTGGATTAGAACCTGATATAGAGTCTTCATTTTATGATAGAGCAAATATTGCAAAGAGCAAAACGGTACAAAAAGTAGAAAGTTCAATAGTTACAGTCGCAGGATTAGCAGTCTTAAATAGGAGTATTCCAACTGGAATACCAGTTGAGTATAAAAAAATTACTGATCGTTTTGGATACCGTATGCATCCAATAACAAAAAAAAGACATCTTCACTCCGGTATAGATTTTAGTGCAGATGTAGGTACTCCTATATTCGCTCCAGCTGATGGAGTAGTTGAATTTGCTGGTGTTAAAGGTACATATGGGAAATTCTTATTGATTGATCACTCATTTGGGTTTAAGACGGCTTTTGGGCATCTGGATAACTATGCAGTACAAAGTGGCGACTATGTATCAAAAGGTGATCTTATAGGAGAGGTTGGAAACACGGGAAGAAGCACCGGATCGCATCTTCATTATGAAATTCGCTATCTTCATAAGTGGCTAAATCCTGATAAATTTTTAACTTGGTCTGCTGAGACTTATCTTGATATAATGGCTAGTGAGCGATTAGTCAAATGGGATGAGCTTATGAGCCAAATAGAAAAAAGATTACAAACACAAACATTAAATAATACAAATACAACAAGGATAAGTTATGGCAATTTTCAAGTCAAGCAAAAATAAAGAGACAGCATCTTTAAAAAATGAGACAATGAGTACAGCAACAATTATTACTAAAGGTACTAGAATTGTTGGCGATATTATTGGTGAAGACAGCGTCCATGTTGATGGAGATATAGAAGGTAGTATCACAGTTAATAATATTGTAGTTATCGGCAAAAGTGGTAATATCAATGGAGATATAGAAGCACAAAAAATCATATCCAGTGGTAATATTAATGGTAGTATTAAATGTGATGATTTGGAAGTTATGGACTCATCAACAGTTAAAAAAAGAATAGAAGCAAGAAAAGTAGTTGTTAGAGGTAAAATATATGGTGACACTTTATGTGATGAATTAGATATTGAACAAAATGGTTATGTAGAAAATAGAGTTCAAGCAAAAAGTATTATTGTAAGTGGTTCATTGATTGGTGAAGTTGCATGTGATTTACTTTCAACAAAACAGACTGGTTTTGTAAAAGGTAGTATGTTTGTAAGTAATATTTCAAATGAAGGTGGAAAAGTGGAGGGTTCTATCGGTCAATATAAAGAACTCTTAACTAAAGTTGATGAAAGTGCAAAAGAAGAATCTAATGCTAAATTGAAAGGTTAAAATCCGGAAGTGATATACTTCCGAATTTCTTTTAGCCCCTAATACCTAAAGCTTTGATAATCTCACTGTATCTTGAGAAATCTTTTGACTTTAAGTATCTTAAAAGTCTCTTTCTCTGACCAACAAGTTTTAAAAGACCAAGTCTTGAACTATGGTCTTTCTTGTTTATCTTTAAGTGTTCAGTAAGATACTGAATTCTGTTTGTTAGAAGTGCTACTTGCACTTCAGGTGAACCTGTGTCACCTTCACCTCTACTAAATTGTTTTATGATTTCAGACTTTTTCGCCGAATCTAAAGCCATTTTGACCTCCTGATTGGTATTTTATTTAAAATGGAATTGTGATTATACATTTATAACCAAAAAGTAAGTTTAATCCAGCACTCCATCTTTATAATTCCACTCAGCTTTTTTGTTTCCGTTTTCAAAATACTCTATTGAAGTACCGTTTAACTTTCCTTTTTCGTAATTTAATTCATATTTTACTTTGCCACTTGGATAGAAAATTGTACTTTTCCCCTCTTTTATGTTATCTTTATAGTTGTAGTGGGCGTTTAATTTGCCATTTTCATACTCTTTTGAGATTCCATTTAACTTTTCATTTTTATAATTTAGTTCATATTGTAAGTTACCATCTTTGTCATATCTTTTTGTAATTCCTTCTTCTTTACCATTTTTAAAACTAATTTCTGAAGTTTTTTTACCTTTATGGTCATACTTTGTACTTACACCGTCTAATATGTCATCTTTAAAATTCCATTTTGCTTCAATATTTCCATTTTTATAGTATTGGGTTGTGATACCATTTTTTTTGCCATTTTGATAGTTGTATTCAAACTTTAGTTTTCCATTGTCAAAATACTCTTTTGAAGTTTTAGCGTTTAAATTTAGTGTCAATAATGCTCCAACTGTTAGTGCAAGCCATAATTTCCTACTCATTTTATAATTCCTTTAATTTTTTAACTATTTTATTAAATTTATTGTATCATGTTAACATAATAAAAAGAGGTTAAAACTTATGAAAAGTATAATTGTATTCGGATTAATAGTTTTTTTCATCAATGGATGTGCAAAAAAGATTCCACCTTTGTTGGAGATTCAAAATGCAAAAATAGCACTTGCAAAGGCAAAAGAAGCAGACGCAGCTAAATTATCACCTGATTCATTTGAGTCTGCTAAAAAGCATTTTAAAGAGATTAAAAGCTATATGGATAGAGAAAAGTTTGAGGATGCAAAGTATTTGGCACAAAAGGCTATGATTGAAGCAAAACTTTCACAAAGCAAAGCCCAAAATGCAAAGATTCAAAAAGAAGTTGATAAGCTAGGTGGTGAAGTCAATATAATTAAAAAAGAGTTTACGGTGATTTCAGAATGAAAAAACAGTCAATTATTATAGTGTTACTATTTACTTTAGCTTTAGGGTGTGCAACAAAACCTCTTCACTTTCCAAACCTAGATAGTGCAAAGGTAGCTTATGAAAATCTGAAAAAAGATGAAGATATAAATACAAATGCATCTGTAGAGCTGTTTCAAGCTGGAAAAATTTATCTCTTAGCCCAAAATGTAAAAGATCAAAAAGAGGCGGATCACTTAACTTATATGTTATTGGCTCAGATAGAAATAGCTAAAGAAGAGGCAAAAGCAAAAAAATTATTAGAGAAAATTGAATCACTAAAAAGTGCAAAGATGCAAGCTATTTTAGATGAAAAAGAGAGAGAGCTTATAATTTTGCAAAAAGAGGCTCAAAAAGCTAAATTAGAAGCAAAAGAGACAAGACAAAAGTATGAAGCACTTCAAGAATTAAATGCCCAAAATACAAATAGAGGATTGGTTCTGACTCTTGGCGATGTACTCTTTGAGACAGGTCGTTCTGAGCTTTTGCCTGGATCTATTCGTACAATTGAAAAATTGGCAGAATTTTTAAAAGATAATCCCGAGAGATTAGTTTTGATAGAGGGTCATACAGACAATGTAGGAAGCCCAACTGCAAACTTAGATCTCTCACTCAGGCGTTCGGCTGCAGTAAGTGAAGCTTTGAGTGAAAATGGTATAGCTTCTGAGAGACTATTTGTAAGAGGATATGGTGAAGCTTATCCAGTTGCTAGCAATGACGATGATGGTGGACGGCAAAGAAATAGACGAGTTGAGATAGTTATACTAGAAGAGGGTGTGCATCCAGATGATATGGTTAGAGATTAGTAATCTCTAGCTATTTTAACTGCTTTAAAAGCATCTATCTTCTCATTTGTATCAGCACTTTGGATTAAAATCTCTCTTATTTGGTCTGGTGTAAGAGATGGATTTACACTTATCATCAGTGCAACAACACCTGCTGTAATTGGAGCTGCAAAGCTAGTACCATTTACAAAAGCGTAGTTATTATTTACAATTGCCCTTTGTAACTCACTTCCGCTCTCTCCACTGTTATCAATGCCTAAAAGTCCCAAATATCCCAAATCACCACCAGGTGCTATAACATCTATATATTTGCCATAGTTAGAGTAACTTGCGATATTATTTAGCTCATCACTAGCTCCAACTCCTATAACAGTATCAAGTTCTGATTCATCGTTAATACCAAAATCAAGGCTTTTTCCACTATTACCACTAGCAAATATGATAGTAATACCTGCATCTTTACTCTCTTTAATTGCAGCTGCAACGCTTTGAGAAACATTTTCTGAACCCCAACTACAATTGATGACTTTTGCACTTGTGTTTTTAGCATATTCAAATGCTTTGATGATATCTGAATCATAATCGAATGATTGTTGTATTAAGATTAATTTTGCTTCTGGTGCTGCTCCAACAAGACCTTTTCCATTTGCAGGTGATGCTATAAACCCAGCAACTGTTGAACCGTGTAAAGGAGTATCTTTAATAGTCTTTGAAACATCACTTGTTCCATAATCAATACTATGAGTAAGGATGACATTTTCTTTTAAATCTTCATGATTTGCCTCAAAAGCATCATCGATAATTGCAACAACAACACCAGCTCCTTTTGTAATTTTCCAAGCTTCTTTTATATCTATATCTGCATCTTGATTTATATTGTAATGTCTTGAAAAGCTACTATTTGAATCAAAGTGCCAAGCATATTTAAAATATGGTTCATCTTCTATATTGTAATGAGTGGTAGTAGTGGTAGTGTTACTATTGCAAGCTGTAAGTTGAAACAATGCTAAAATAAGTGAGGTATTTAGAATAGATTTTTTCATCTAGATTCTCGCTTCTTTAAAAAGTTTGGATGAGCAAAAACTATATCTTCCTCTTTGTATAGTTTTTGAGATAATTCAAATACATCATCACCATCATTAAGTTTGATTAGAAAAAGAGTGGATGTTAAATTTTCAAAATTTTTAAGAGAATATTTTTCAAAAATTTCTTTGCAAGACTCTATTTTAGTACATTTTGCGATAATGTCCCTTGTAACCCCTACTTTTTTACCCTGAGCATTTTGATAATACTCTACAAGATTATTACCAAGAACTTTTTGCTCTTTTAGTTTAGTTAAAGTCACTTTTTTATCATACTCATAATAATAACTTTCAGACCAAGTAAATGTAAAAAAGATCGCAGTTAAAAAAATAATTTTCAAGATTACTCCTTACTTTTTAACATATTGTACAAGATTTAATCTAAATATGTTAAAATGGGACAAAATTAGCCCTAATTTGGAGTTTCATGTTATTAACAAAAGCAAGTGAATATGCGATGTTGTCTTTAATGCTTATTTCGAGACAAAATGGTCCAGAAGATGTAGATACTTTATCTAAAAGACTAAATATTTCAAGAAGTTTTTTAGCAAAAGTACTCCAAGGGTTGGCTAGAGAGGGAATTTTAAAATCTTACAAAGGTGCAAAAGGTGGGTTTGTACTCAATCTAAAGCCAGAAGAAATCTCACTTAGAAAAGTAATTGAAACGGCAGAAAAAAAGCCTCTTACTATTTTTGAGTGTGCTCAACATCGTGCACTTTGTCCATCTTCAAAAGGTGATTTTTGTATGATTTGGCCATTTTTGAATAAATTTCAAAGCAAGATAGATGCATTTATAGATGAGATGACACTAAAAGATATTTTATGATAACATAGTAAAATATAATTATCTTTAAGGATTTATTTGGCTAAGGAGAGAGGTAAGAGTGCAATGGAAGGCTTTATGAGTCTTTTTGCACCAATTGCAAGGTTCAAAGATTTTACAATGGTCTTTTTTGTAATTGCTATACTTGCAATTATTATCGTACCTCTTCCTAGTGCATTTTTAGATCTTTTTCTTACTATCTCTTTGGCACTTTCAGTTTTGATTTTGATGATAGCTTTGTATGTTCCAAAACCTACTGATTTGACTACTTTTCCCACAATTATACTTATTGTTACACTTTTTAGACTCTCTTTAAATATCGCAACTACTCGTATGATTTTGTCAAATGGTCATGAAGGTCCAGATGCGGTTAGTGATATTATAAGCAGTTTTGGTGAGTTTGTTGTTGGTGGAAATTATGTTATTGGTGTTATTATTTTTATAATCTTGGTTCTTATCAACTTTATGGTTATTACCAAAGGTTCAACAAGAGTTGCAGAGGTAGCAGCTAGATTTACACTAGATGCAATGCCTGGAAAGCAGATGGCAATAGACGCAGATTTAAATGCTGGTTTGATAGATGAAAAAGCAGCAAGAGAGAGAAGAGAAGCAATACTTCAAGAAGCAAATTTTTATGGTGCGATGGATGGTTCTAGTAAGTTTGTCAAAGGTGATGCGGTTGCTGGTATCATCATAACAATTATAAATCTCACTGGTGGGTTTTTGATAGGAATGTTTCAGTTTGATATGAGTGCAACTGATAGTGCCTCTACATTTACGATTTTGACTATTGGTGATGGTTTGGTTTCACAACTTCCAGCACTTATAATGTCAACTGCTACAGGTATCATCATCACAAGGTCAAATAAAGGAGATGAAAACTTTGCAGATGGAGCTGTTAATCAACTTTTAAATGATTATAAAACTCTTTTTATCGTTGGTTTTATACTTCTTATGTTTGCTGTGGTTCCAGGGCTTCCTACTCTCTCTCTTGGCTTTGTTGGGCTTGTATTTGTTGGGATGGGATACTTTATAAAACTATCATCTGAGGGAAGGTTAGAACCTCAAGATGTACCTATAAAAGTAGAAGAAGAGGAGATCAAAGAGGGAGCAGAACAAAAAAAATCAGTTTCTGAACTTCGAGAGGAAGAGGAGAAAGCTTTAGAAGATATTTTAAAACAAGAGGTTTTAGAACTAGAGCTTGGTTATCAACTTATCCGTTTAGCCGACCCCGCTCTTCAAGGGGATTTGTTGGAGCGAATCAAAAGCATGAGACGAAAAATTGCAACTGATTTTGGTTTTTTAATTCCCCAACTTCGCATAAGAGACAATCTTCACCTAGCTCCAAATAGTTATCAACTCCTTTTAAAAGGTATCGATATCGGCTCAGGAGAGATATATCCTGATAAGTTTATGGCAATGGATAGCGGACTTGTAAGTGAAGAGATGAGTGGAACTAAGACAAAAGAGCCTGCATTTGGTTTAGATGCAATTTGGATTGAAAAAAACCAAAAAGAGGAAGCAATTACAAAAGGTTATACAGTAGTAGACCCCTCTACTGTTATATCTACTCATATCAGTGAATTGGTCAAAAAATATGCTCAAGAGTTGTTAACTAGACAAGATGTACAAGAGCTTATAGATAATGTAAAAAAGAGTCATCCAGTAGTGGTTGAAGATGTACTAAAAGTGGCTTCTATTGGATTGGTTCAAAGAGTATTAAGAGAGCTTTTAACAGAGAAAATACCTATAAAAGATATGCTTACTATCTTAGAAACAATAAGTGATGTTGCAGAGATTACTAAAAATACAGATATCATAGTAGAGCAGGTGAGAGCAAAACTTTCACGTGTGATTACTAAACTCTATAAAGATGAAAACGGTGTTTTAAAACTTCTTACATTTGCAGCACCAACTGAACAGAAACTTCTTGAACATCTTCAAGAGAAAGAGGGCTTAAAAGATTTACTTTTAAACATAGGTCAGATAAACTCTCTAGTACAAAAAGTAAGTGACGAAGCCACTAAAGTTTTACAGATGGGAGTTGCCCCAGTTATCATGATAGTAGATCCAAATCTTAGAAAATCTTTGGCTGAAATATTTTCTAAATTTAATCTTGATGTTGTGGTTTTATCACATGCCGAGGTAGATCCTACTACAAGTTTTGAAGTTTTGGGTTCTATTGATGTTGCAGACTTATAAAGGAAAGAAAATGAAAGTTTACCACCTCTCACATATCGATTTAGATGGTTATAGCTGCCAACTTATAGCTAAACGATGTTTTGAGAATATAAAATATTATAACTCTAACTACGGAAAAGAGATAGATCAAAGACTAGAGCAGATAATAGCAGATATCGTGAAAGATAAAGAAGAGAGTTGCATGATTTTAATCACTGATTTAAATCTTACACTAAATCAAGCAAAAACGCTAGTAAAACATGTGGATGAATTAGAAAGAGATGTGGAGTTGTTGCTACTAGATCACCATAAAACTGGACAAGATTGTGCAAAAATTTATGATTGGTATCATTTGGATGTTTCACGATGTGCGACAAAGATAACATATGACTATTTTTTAGCACAAGGTTTTAAGATAGCTAATTTAAAAAAATATGTGGATGTTGTAAATGCGGTAGATATTTGGCTAAGTGATAGTGAATATTTTGAACTTGGCAAAGTTTGTATGCGACTCGTTTCTGGTTCAAGAGAGGTTAATAGAATGCTTTTTAGCCAAGAAAATAGCAACTATATTTTTTCACTTTTAGAAGCTTCTATGGAGTATTTAGAACTCCGAGATGCAAATATAGTACTTGACGATGCTGTTCATAGTTTGAAAAAAGTATTTTTTATGAAAGAAAAAAATAACACTTTAGAGAACTTAGTATCATCTTTTGTTGTAGATATGCTCAGTGCAAAAAAAGAACAAATGAGTGTAACTTATAATGGTTATAAAGGAATTTTAACTTACTCTATAGGAAATACCTCTATAATAGGCAATGAGTTTTTAGTAAGAAATCCAGATTTTGATTTTTTTATGGATATAAATGGTCGTAAAAATATCGGGATGAGAGCAAACAATAAAGCAGATGTTAGTCAAATTGCTAAAAAACTTTTCAACGGCGGTGGTCATGCAAATGCAAGTGGTGGAAGATTTGATGATTTTAAAGACTCTTTTATATATGAAGAGATAAGAGAGCAGGTACAAGATATTATGACAATAGGGGAAAACAGTGAGTAAAGAGTTAGAAAATGAGATAGAGGATTTGACAATCCATTTAGCAGATATGTTAGAAGCGGTGCTTTACTATGCAGGTGTAAAAGATGAAAATATTGAAAAAGCAGTAAAAGCTTATATAGATGGACTCGATGATGCTTTTGAAGATGATGATGGTGAAATGGGTTATAAAGAGATAATTGAAGCAATAGAGTATTTAAAGAGAAAAAAACCAGAACTCTTTTCGTAGTGAAAATACCTGAGATTTTACACAAAATATCTGCATCTCTAAACTCTTTAGATGCAAAAGCCATCATAGTTGGAGGAAGTGTAAGGGATCACTTTTTGGAACTCCCTATAAAAGATTATGATATAGAAGTTTATGGATTATCTTCTATAGATGAGTTAGAAACTCTTTTAAAAAAGTATGGAAAAGTTAAGCTTGTTGGTAAAAGTTTTGGTGTTTTGAAATTTGTACACGAAAAATGTGAATATGATTTCTCTTTCCCTCGCCGTGAAACTAAAAATGGAGTTGGACACAAAGGCTTTGATATCATCTCTGATGGTTTTATGAGCTTTAGTGAAGCTTCAAAAAGACGAGATTTTACTATAAATGCATTGGGTTATGAGATGCAAGAGGGTATATTTTTAGATCCATTTGGCGGAATATCAGATTTAAAACAAAAAAAATTAAAACATGTTGATGATAAAACTTTCATTGAGGATCCTTTGCGAGTCTATAGAGCTGTGCAATTTAGTGCAAGGTTTGAACTTAGTATCAATAAAGATACAAAAAAACTATGTAAATCAATGGTAGAAAATGGTGACTTGGAAGAGTTACCAAAGGAGAGAATTTTTGAGGAGTTAAAAAAGCTCCTTCTGTTAGCCGATAAACCCTCTGTTGGCTTTGAGATAATGAGAGAGTTTGGGATGCTAAGATATTTTCCAGAGTTAAAAGCTCTCATAGATGTACAACAAGAGCCAAAATGGCATCCTGAAGGAGATGTTTGGATACACACAATGATGTGTATAGATGAGATGCAAGGACTTTTTACAGGTTGCCCAAAAAGAGATTTAACTCTTATCTTGGCAGTACTTTGCCATGACTTTGGAAAACCATCAACTACAAAATTGATAAATGGACAAATCAGAGCTTTAGGTCATGAAGATGCAGGAGTAGAGCCAACAGAAAATTTTCTAAAAAGATTGACAAACGAAGTAAAATTGGTAGAGTCAATTTTGCCACTTGTGAAATACCATCTTTCCCCTTCACAACTTTTTTCACAAAACTCAAGTGATAAAGCGATAAGAAGACTATCAACAAAAGTAAACTTAGAAGATCTCTCCCTTGTAGCAAGAGCAGATTTTTTGGGTCGTACAACGGAAGAATCACTAACAAGAGAATACAAAGCTGGAGATTGGCTACTTCAAAGAGCTAGTACCCTCATGGTGCGTAAATCTCCACCAAAAACTTTATTGCAAGGTCGTGATTTAATTGCTTTAGGTTACAAACCATCAAAAGAATTTTCAAAGATATTAAATAGTATCTATGAACTACAGCTTGAAGGTGTGATAAATAGTAAAGATGAAGCAATAAAATATCTCAAAAAGGAAAAACTATGTCAATAGCAATAATGTGTTCAGGTGGCGACTGTGCTGGTATGAATCCTGCAATTAAAACCTTTGTTGAGAGGGCTTTAGAGTTTAAACAAAAGCCCTATTTTATCTACGATGGCTTGGAAGGACTTATAGATAACAATATCAAACTTGCATCCCACAAAGATGTATCAGGAATTATACACAGAGGTGGAACCATAATCCGCTCTTCAAGGTCAAAAAGATTTTTTGAACCAAAATGGCGAAAAATTGCATATGAAAATTTAAAAATGTTAGGAATTGATAAAATCGTTATTTTGGGTGGAGATGGCTCATTTCGTGCCTTAGAAAAATTTTATGAAGAGTTTAAAGTAAGTTTTGCCGGAATCCCTTCCACCATCGATAATGATATCTTTGGCACAGACTACTGTTTGGGAGTAGATACCGCACTAAATGTCATACGAATCTCAATAGATCAGATAAGAGATACGGCATCTTCATTTAAAAGAGCTTTTGTGATAGAGACGATGGGAAGATCTTGTGGATATCTTGCCCTTATATCAGCAGTAACAAGTGGTGCTGAAGTGTGTATAATTCCTGAACTAGAGTATGATTTAAAATCTCTTGAACATAAACTCAAAGGCAATAGGAACTATATACTTTGTGTAGTTTCAGAAGGCTCAAAAGCAACTACAAAGATAGCAAATTGGCTAGAAAAAGATATAGGGATGCAATCTCGCGTAACAATCCTAGGACATACTCAAAGAGGTGGAAATCCAACAGTATATGACCGTTTAATGGCTTTTGAATTTGCAAGACTCGCAGTGGATAGGCTCATAAAAAATGAGAAAACAGATGAAGTTGTAGTTTATAAAGATGGAAAGTTTGAGTTTGTGAAAATAAAATATATAAATAGCGAAAAAATTGAGATAGATTCTAAATTATTGGAATTAGCTGATAGAATGGTTAAATAATTTTAGCTTATACTTAAACTGTTTTTTAATACTTGTAGCACTTAAATCTGCTCCTTTGAAATTTACTCTACATAAATTTGCACTGCTTAAGTTTGATTCTCTTAAATCTACATCTGTCAAATTTGCATCTGTTAAGTTTGCTTCATTTAAATTTGCATTACTTAAATCTGCACCGCTTAAATTTGCACCTATCAAGTTTGCACCACTTAAATTTGACTCTCTTAAATCTGCTCCGCTTAAATCTGCTCCAGATAAGTTAGCATTTCTAAGTCCCGCACCTCTTAAATCTGCACCTCGCAAATCTGTGAAAGATAAATCGGTATCATTGAGTATTGCAAAAAATAGATTTGCCCTTAAAAATTTTGAATTTTTTAAGTTTGCATTATGAAAATCTTTAAAACTCAAAGCAAAATAAGACATATCAAGATTATTAAAAAACTGCATTATAAAGTTATTATTTTCAATTTGTCCTTCTCTAAGTCTTGAAATCCACTCTCCAAAAAGTTTCTCATCCTCTATCTCTATGATTGAGCTTATATTTGTATATTTTGCTACACTTCCGTGTAAGATGAGAAGTGCTTTTTCAGCTTTTATGGAAAATTTGTTTTCTTGATGAAAAGTTGCAGGTCTTGGAGTTAGCTCCTCTATAGGCATCCCTTTTTCTAAAACATAATTTATAAAAGTACAGAGAGTTTTTTGATATTTATGAGCAATAATTTTATCTTTTTCAAAAATCAATTCTAGCTCATTGTCGATAAATTTATGTAAATCTTTGTCAATATCTTTTAAAGAAAAGATATTTAACCAATTTACTAAAGATTTTTTAATAGCTTTATCACAGTTTGTATCAATATCTTTTAAAGAGTCAATAATCTTTTTTGCAGTCAAATATTCTGCAAAACTTTTATGTTTAAACTTAAAAGAACTTAAATTTAATAAATCATTATAAAGTATATTTTCATTTATTAAAGACCTAAAATCAACAACTCCTCTATGAAAACTAATAGCACTTAGATGGTTTAAGAGTGGATTTGAAGTTATAAAATCTAACTCGTCTGCTCTTAATTCATAAGGCAAACTCCTATAATCTTTCTGCGTTAAATTAGAATAATTTCTCCACCATCTATTTTGTCTATTTTTGTTAAATTGATATGGCAGTAGCTTAAGAGCTTGTTTAGAATTTTTAAACTCTACTATCTCATTTCTGCTACTTATCACGATTTGTAATTTAAGCCGCGTAGTATTAAATAGAGCTAATTGGTGTTTTATCTCTTTTATAAAGATGCTTTTTGATTCCCTATTTGTCTTGCTTTTAATTTTAAGCTCATCAAGACCATCAAAGATAATAATCAATCTTTGAGATGCAAAAGGATTTAATTTCAAAAATCCATTTTCTTTTAAAAGCTTTTTGATAGAGAGCCCCATCTCGTTTTTAAAACTTAAATCACTTAACGAAATTGATAAAACATCATAATCGTCTTTTGCTAATCTGTATGCAAACATTTTAAGGAATGAAGATTTACCACTTCCACTCTCTCCATAGATAATTTTTATATTATCGCTTTTACTCTTAGTCTTAACCCATTGCAATAACTCATTTGCTGGATTTACAACAAGTACAGAGTTTTCATAACTCGCTTTGAGAGGGATATAAATCTCTCTTATGCCAAAACTCTCGCCCATAATAGGCTCATCCACTTCCTTTATAAGTTTTTTTCTATATCTATACCACTCAAGATAGTTCACACTTTTCTTAGATAGTTCATAAAATATAATATCTGTTTGATATTGGTCTATTAAGGTAAATGTAAAATAGCTATTAAATCTGCTTATAATATTACTTACTTCATAATCTTTGAGTTCAAATAGTTTAAAAAACTCTCTAGTTATATCTCTTGTATCAGATAAAAAAGAGTCTCTATTAGATATCTTGAAAAAGTCTTTAACACTATTTTGACTATTTTTTTCTATAATTTCATTTAATCTATAATCTAAATCTAAGACATCAAAATCATTTAACTTCAAAGAGTCTCTATTTTCTACTAAAAGTTCGATAATCGTAAGTGCAAAAGTTCTACATACAAGCTTCCATCCAAGCTCACTGTGATGTGAATTTTCTAGTTTAATACCTTCAATAAAATCTAAGTTATATGAATGATTTTTTATACTATTAAAAATACTTTCTAAAAGACTTAAATCTTCTATTTTTAATTTTACTGGTAAACTATTTAACACAATCTCACCCTTATTAAACTAACTTTATTAAATTGTATTATTCTATAATATTTTGATTTAATATCTAATAAAAGTACTTTATTAAAACTCTTTGTTATAATGTATTAAATATTTAAAAGTACAGGAGTAACAATGGCAACATTTTCTATGAGTGAATTAAAAAAAGGTCTTAAAATTGAGTTAGACGGTAAACCATATAAAATAACAGAGTATCAACATGTAAAACCAGGCAAAGGTGCAGCGTTTGTAAGATGCAAAATCAAGTCATACTTAAACGGCAAAGTGATAGATAAAACTTTTCATGCAGGGGATAAATGCGAAAAACCAGACCTTGAACAAAAAACTATGCAGTATCTTTATGATGATGGAGAGTTATTACAATTTATGGACACCCAAAACTATGAACAGATTGGATTAACTCACGATGCAGTAGGTGATACACAAAACTGGATAGTAGATGGAATGAATGTTGAAATTTTATTTCATAATGGAAATGCGATAGATGTAGAAGCACCTGCAACAGTAGAACTTAAAATTGCAGAAACAGGACCAAATTTCAAGGGTGATTCACAAGGCGGTAAAAAACCGGCAACACTAGAGAGTGGGGCGGTTATACAGATACCTTATCATGTATTAGAAGGCGATATAGTAAAAGTTGATACAGCAAAAGCTGAGTATTTAGAAAAAGTAAAATAGGAGAGTATCATGGCAAGTGTTTTAGTTCCATTAGCAACAGGTTTTGAAGAGATAGAAGCAGTTTCAATTATTGATGTTTTAAGAAGAGGTGGTATAGAGGTAGTCACTGCATCTTTAGGAGGATTACAAGTAACAGGAGCAAACGGCATAACAATAGTGGCTAACAACCAATTAAAATATGTTGATGAAGGCGAATTTGACATGATTGTACTTCCCGGGGGGCACGATGGAGCAGTAGCTCTTAAAGAGAGTCCAAGAGTTCAAGAAATCTTGAAAAAATTTGATAATGAACAAAAACTCATAGGTGCAATATGTGCAGCTCCAATGGCTTTAGCAGAAGCAGGACTCATCAAAAATAGTTATACTTGCTATCCTTCATATGAAGAGGAGATAGGATTAGAAAAGTTTACCGATAAACAAAAAGTTATAGTTGATGGAAATATCATAACTTCAAGAGGACCTGGTACTGCTATCTGTTTTGGATTGGAAATTGTCAAGAAGCTTGTTGGAAATGAAACCTATAATGCTTTGAAAGCAGGGCTTATAGCTGATTATTGTTAACAAGTTAGCAGTTTTTTACTACAACATAAAAGATTATAAAAGCAGTAAGTATTTAACTTAATCTGTAAAGAGGTGTGATTTATGGAAAAATTCTTAACTGCTACTGTGCTTTCAGGTCTGGCTTGGGATGCTTTTAATTTTTATATAGAAAAAGCAAATGATTTTGTGTTAAAAACACATATAAAACATCAGCTTCAAGGATACAATGCCTCGGATGAAGAGATGAGTGCTATCGAAAAAACAATAGTTGAAGCTCCTCGTGATGTAAAAGAGAAAGAGTTTAAAGAGTATTTTAGCAAACACCAAAATATACAGAATTTGATAAAAGCCAAAACAATTATATATGGTGATGTTAAAGGTGTTGTAAATGCAGAAAAAGGCTCTAAAATTTATCAAACGATAAATACTTTTTCTCATTTAACACCAAAACTACTAACCAAAGGATTAGGTTCAAGTGGTAAAAACTTTTTTGGAAGAGAGAGTGATATTGAAAATATTGATGTAGCTCTTAACCAAGCACATGCCGTAGTGCTACTCAACGGAATAGGAGGTATCGGTAAATCTTCATTGGCTAGTAAGTATCTTGTAAGGAAAAAAGAGCTTTTTGATTATTATGGTTTTATAGAAGTTTCAAGTGATATAAAATCAACTTTTTTTTCAGAACTTAAAGATTCATTAAACCTAGAAACAGAAAAATCTGATGAAGCTTTTGGCGAAGCTCTCAATAAACTCCATAACCTAGAAGGTAAAAAACTTCTTATTATTGATGATGTTAAAGATACAACATCACAACAAAAAGAGATTGAAGCTATTGTTGGTTTGGCAAATAGTGGATTTATGATACTTTTTGCTTCAAGAGTCAAGATTGGCGATATAAAAAATTATCATCTAAACACTTTAGCTCCAAAACATGCAAGAGAACTTTTTTTGAGTTATCATAAGACAACGCAGATAGAAAAAGTTGATAAAATTTTAAAATATTTAGATTATCATACACTTTTTGTTGAGCTTGTAGCTAAAATGATAAAAAATACAGATTATAACTTAGATGCAATTATCAAAAAGTTTGAAAAAGGTGAACTTTCTAAGATTGAGTTAATCGATGAAGAAAATGGAGATGGCACTACACTAAATAAAAATCTTCAAGAGCTTTTTTCTATGCAAAACTTGAGTGAAAATTATATTTTGTTACTAAAAAAACTATCTATGCTTCCATCTATTGAAATTGATACAGCATTTTTAAAACAATTTTTTGATGATGAAAAGATAGTGAGAAAACTAAACTTTTTAGAGAGTCGTGGCTGGCTTATCAAAACTAACCAAAACTATAAACTCCACCAAATAATCAAAGAGTATATCTTAAGTACACATACACCTATATTTGAAGAGATAGAAAAACAGATAGATTTTTTTGATAATCTGATATCTGCTAGTGAGAATGCTCAAACAGCTATAGATATAAAAGATAAATTACACTATTACGAATCAACTATAAAAGTTTTAGATATATTAAAAAGTAAAAATGAGACAATAGCAGCTTTTTTGGGTAATCTTGGGAATATTTATTATCATTTAGGAGAGTATGAAAAAGCTTTACCTCTTTTTAAAAATTTTCTAAAAATAAGAGAAGAAGTGTTAGGTAAAAACCATCAAGACACAGCTACAAGTTATAATAATTTAGCAGGACTTTATAGATCAATGGGAGAGTATGAAAAAGCTTTACCTCTTTTTAAAAATTTTCTAAAAATAAGAGAAGAAGTGTTAGGTAAAAACCATCCAAATACAGCTGCAAGTTATAATAATTTAGCAGTACTTTATGAATCCATGGGAGAATATGAAAAAGCTTTACCTCTTTCTAAAAATTCTCTAAAAATAAGTGAAGAAGTGTTAGGTAAAAACCATTCAAATACAGCTGCAAGTTATAATAATTTAGCAGGATTTTATAGATCAATGGAAGAGTATGAAAAAGCTTTACCTCTTTATAAAAATTCTCTAAAAATAAGAGAAGAAGTGTTAGGTAAAAACCATCCAAGTACAGCTTCAAGTTATAATAATTTAGCAGGGCTTTATAGATCAATGGGAGAGTATGAAAAAGCTTTACCTCTTTATAAAGATTCTCTAAAAATAAGAGAAGAAGCGTTAGGTAAAAACCATCCAAGTACAGCTACAAGTTATAATAATTTAGCAGAACTTTATAGATCAATGGGAGAGTATGAAAAAGCTTTACCTCTTTATAAAGATTCTCTAAAAATATATGAAAAAGTGTTAGGTAAAAACCATCCCGACACAGCTACAAGTTATAATAATTTAGCAATTTTTTATTTCAATACCAAGGGTTATAAAAGAGCTTATGACTATATACGAAAAGCTGTAAATGTATGGGAAAAGGTTTTGCCAACAAATCATCCCCATTTGATAAGTTCAAAACAAAATTTGAAAGTGATTGAAAAAGAGTTGTAGTGGTGATTTATAAACAAAAAAGTAATTAGAGTGAAAAAGATACTATCTATGCAATTTTTAGGTTATGCTAAAGCCACATTTTCGATTTAAGACCTAAAACTAGGGTTTTTATTTAAAACTATTTGTGTGAAAAGTTGCCATATTTTTTAGGTTGGATTATAAATTAAAGGTTTTATGGTTTTAAAGAAATGCTTGTATTTAATAATTTTTGATAAAATGCAAAAAATTTTATAAAAAATAGGGGTATTTATGTCAAAACATGAATTTCAAACTGAAGTAACACAACTTTTGGATCTTATGATCCATTCACTATATTCAAACAAAGAGATATTTTTGAGAGAGCTTATATCTAACTCTTCGGATGCATTAGACAAATTAAATTATTTGGCTATTAGTGATGATAAGTTTAAAGATTTAAAGTATGAGCCGAAAATTGAGATAAAGGTAGATAAAGAAAAAAAGATTTTGACTATTAGTGATAGTGGTATCGGGATGAGTAAAGATGAGCTTATAAAAAATCTTGGAACTATTGCTAAAAGTGGTACAAAATCATTTGTTGAGAAATTAAGTGGAGATGCAAAAAAGGATTCTTCTCTTATCGGTCAATTTGGGGTTGGGTTTTATTCTGCTTTTATGGTGGCTAAAAAGGTTGTTGTGGAGAGTAAAAAGGCTGGTTCTAAAAGTGCGTCTTCTTGGATAAGTGAGGCTGGTGGCGAGTATGAGATTAAAGATAGTAAGAAAGAGAACCACGGGACTACTATAGAATTGCATCTAAAAGATGATGAAGTTGAGTTTTTAGAGAGTTATCGTCTAAAAAGTATTATTGAAAAGTATTCAAACCATATACCATTTCCAATTTTCTTAGAAGAGACAAAAGAGGTTGAAGAGGGGAAAAGTGAAACTACAAATGAACAGATAAACAAAGCATCTGCACTTTGGAGGATGAGTAAAAGTGAAATAAAAAAAGAAGAGTATAACGATTTTTATAAAAGTATATCTCACGATAGTGAAGACCCGATTCTCTACTCTCACACAAAAGCGGAGGGAACGTTAGAATACACAACTCTTTTTTATATTCCTAAAACTGCACCTATGGATCTTTTTCGAGTTGATTATCAATCGGGAATTAAATTATATGTAAAGAGAGTTTTTATAACCGATGATGACAAAGAGCTTCTTCCAACTTATCTTAGATTTGTCAGAGGAATAATTGATGTTGAAGATTTACCGTTAAATGTCTCGAGAGAGCTTTTACAACAAAATGTGATTTTAGCAAAAGTAAAAAAAGCATCTGTTAAAAAGATATTGAGTGAACTTAAAAAACTGAAAAACAAAGATTTTGAAGCTTACAAATCATTTTACTCTGTTTTTGGAAAAGTTTTAAAAGAGGGGATTATGGGTGAGTTTGAAAACCGTGACCTTCTTCTTGAACTTTTACTGTTTAAATCATCATCAAGAGATGAGTTGATAGATTTAGAACAGTACAAAGAGGCTATGGGTAAAGATCAAAAAGAGATTTATTATATCACAGGTGAGAGTGCTTCTATGCTTAAAAACTCTCCTCTTATCGAAGGCTTCAATGAAAAGAATATAGAGGTTTTGATACTTGATGATGAAGTTGATACGATAGTAATACCAAACATCGGACAATATAAAGAGTTACCACTAACCGCTGCAAATAGTGCAAGTGTAAAGAGTGACACTGATACAAAAGAGTTAGATGAAAAGTATGCAGAAATTTTAGTGAAAATGAAAGAAGAGTTAAAAGATGAAGTTAAAGATGTCAAAATCTCTAGCCGTCTTAAAAAATCTCCTACTTGTTTAGTTTATGATAAAGAGGATCCTGATTTTGCGATGCAACAGATGTTAAAACAGATGGGACAAACAGATATGCCTCCAGTTAAACCAATTTTAGAGATAAATGCAGATCATGAGATATTTACAAAACTGCTAGAGAAAAAAGATTTTGCATCTATAAAAAATGTTTCGCTTATTTTACTTGATCTTGCGAAGTTAAGTGAAGGTATGAAGATAGAAGATAGCTCTGATTTTGCAGATAGAGTTAACAAGCTGGTAGCTGGTTCTTTGTAAGATGAAAAAGATTGTTCTCTTACTTTTTTTGGCAAGTTCTCTTTTTAGTGATGTTGTTGAAATTAAAAATTTTGAGAGCGATCTTTTTTCAAAATATAAAGAGGGACTTCAAAAGATAGAATTTTCTCTTCTTATTGACGGTAAAGATTTAAAAGAGAATCGTTATAAAATTGTGGATGCCCTAAATATCATCACAAGTAGTTTTTATATTGAAGAGCTTTTTACTTCAAAAGGAAAAGAGAAGTTTAAAAAGGTAGTTATTCAGTATGTTACTAAAAAGTATTCAGTTGATATAGATGATATTTTTATACAAAAGTTTAGGCTAAAGAAGAGTGTTGGAGTTGAAGAGTTTATAAAAGCACTTAAAGATGAGGGATATTCTAAAGAGATTAAAAGCACTCCTAAACAAAAATTTGAAGAGATAGAAATGGATTTTTAGTTATACTACTAGGATTTTAAAAATATAGGAAAAAAGATGAAAATTAGTGGATCAGGGATGGTTATTGAAGCTTTGCAAAAAGAGGGTGTAAAAGTTATGTACGGTTACCCTGGTGGGGCTATCATGAATGTATATGATGAGATATACAAATATAAGTTTAAACATATTTTGACAAGACATGAACAAGCTGCAATTCACGCAGCTGATGGATATGCAAGAGCAAGCGGTGAAGTTGGTGTGGCAATTGTTACAAGTGGACCTGGTTTTACAAATGCTATAACAGGATTAGCAACGGCTTACACAGATTCCGTGCCGATGGTTGTTATAAGTGGTCAAGTACCGATCACAATGATTGGTACAGATGCATTTCAAGAGATAGACGCAGTTGGAATTAGCCGACCTTGTGTAAAGCATAACTATCTTGTTAAAGATGTCAAAGATTTACCTCGTATTTTAAAAGAGGCATTTTATATAGCTAGAAGTGGAAGACCAGGACCTGTTCATGTTGATATACCAAAAGATGTATCTGCACAGATAGGGATGTTTGAATACCCCCAAGAGATTTCACTAAAGACTTATAAGCCCCACACAAAAGGAAGTTTAAAGCAAATTAAAAAAGCTATTGAAGCGATTAGTAGAGCTAAAAAACCGATTTTATATCTAGGTGGTGGAATTATAAACTCTGGTGCATCTGATTTAGTAAGAGAGTTTGCAAAACTTACTGGTATTCCTGCTGTTGAAACATTGATGGCTAGGGGAGTTTTAGGGGACAAAAATCCACTTCTTTTAGGGATGCTTGGGATGCACGGAAATTATGCTTCAAATATGGCGATGAGTGAAGCTGATTTGATGATAGCTTTAGGACCTAGATTTGATGATAGAGTTACAGGAAGACTTGATGAGTTTGCAAAACATGCAAAAATCATTCATGTTGACATAGACCCTAGTAGTATTGGTAAACTTGTTGATATTGATTATCCTATTGTCGGTGATTTATCAAATGTTGTAACGCAGATGCTTGATCTTGCAAAAGATAAAATTAATCCTGTTGATTATGAAGGATGGAGAGCACTTTTAAAAAGATATGATGAAATTCATCCTCTTGGATATGATAACAATAGTGATAAATTAAAACCACAATGGGTAATACAGAGGGTTGGAGAGATTTTAGGCGAAAAAGCTGTTATCTCAACTGATGTTGGTCAGCACCAAATGTGGACTGCTCAATTTTATCCTTTTTCATACCCTAGACAATTTATTACAAGTGGTGGACTTGGTACTATGGGATTTGGTTTTCCAGCAGCTATGGGAGCGGCTGAGGCAAAACCTGATAAAGTTAGTATCAATATAACAGGTGATGGTTCAATTTTAATGAATATCCAAGAGCTTATGACTTCAGTTGAACATAAAATACCAGTTATAAATATAATATTAAATAACAATTATCTTGGCATGGTTCGTCAATGGCAAACATTCTTTTATGATAAAAGATATGCTGAAACAGATTTAAGCACTCAACCTGATTTTGTGAAACTAAGTGAAAGTTTTGGCGGAATTGGTTACAGAGTTGAAACTAAAGAGGAGTTTGATAAAGCCCTTCAAGATGCCATAAAGCAAAAAAAGGTTGCTATGATTGATGTTGTGGTTGATAGGCTTGAAAATGTATTACCAATGGTTCCAGCTGGTGGAACACTTTATAATATGATGTTAGAGTATAAGGATCAGTCATGAACGAAATCAGAAAAGTAATTTCAGTTATTGTGATAAATGAAGATGGGGTTTTATCTCGCATCTCTGGACTTTTTGCAGGAAGAGGGTATAATATAGAGTCGTTAACTGTCGCACCAATTCCAGAGAGTGAATATTCCCGTTTTACAATTGTTACAAATGGCAGTCCTAGAGTGTTGGAACAGATAACAAAACAGCTTCATAAATTGATACCTACTTATAAGGTAATTGAGACTCAAGATGTTGTAGAAAAAGAGATGGCACTAGTTAAAATCCCACTTGAAGGAAACTTAAGTGGTTTAGATGCAATTTTAAAAGGTTATAACGGCATAGTAGCTAACTCAACAACTGATTCACTTATCTTGATGGCAGTTGATGATTCAAACAGGATATCGAATTTTTTAAAAATTATTAAAAAATTTAAACCAACAGAAATTGTAAGGGGCGGTTCAGTCTCAATGGAGAAATAGTTATGACTTTAAGTGTTTTAGTAAGTAAGCTTGAAATTTGCCAAAATCAAAAAGAGTTTGAAATAAAAGGTATCAATACTTTAGCTGATGCAACAGAAGATGAAATTTCATTTTTTGATAATGAAAAATATTTAAGTTCTTTAAAGAATACTAAAGCAGGAGCTGTCTTTATAAGAGAAAAATTTGCATCCCACTTACCAGCAGAATCAAGTGCAATCATCTGTGATGATCCATATCTAAGCATGGCAAATGCTAGTAAATATTTTGCCAAAGGTTTGATACGAATTACAGATAAAAGAAATATTGCGAAAAGTGCAACTATTCAAGAGGGCGTAAGTATAGGAAATGGTGTTAAAATTGGTGAAGATGTTACTATATTGGCTGGTGCATTTATCGGTGAAGATGTCACGATAGGTGAGGGGAGTGTAATACATCCAAATGTTACAATTTACAACGATACAATCATAGGTAAACATTGCATAATTCATGCAGGAGCTGTAATAGGAAGTGATGGTTTTGGTTATGCACATACAAATGAAGGTACTTGCGTAAAGATACATCATAACGGAAAAGTTGTATTAGAAGACAATGTTGAAATTGGTGCAAATAGCACAGTTGATCGTGCAGTTTTTGGCAAGACTCTTATAAAAGAGGGGACAAAAATAGATAATTTAGTCCAAGTAGGACACAATGTTGAAATTGGCGAACATTGCATCATAGTTTCACAAGCTGGAATTTCAGGATCTACCACATTAGGAAAAAATGTCATGATGGGTGGACAAAGTGCAGTTGCAGGACATATAAAAGTAGGTGATAGAGCAGTAATTGCTGCAAGAGGCGGAGTAACAAAATCTATAAAAGGTGGAGAAACCTACTCTGGTTATCCACTTTTAAAACATAAAGATTGGTTAAAATTACAAGCAAAAATATTAAAATTTTTTAAAAATAAGTAGATATAAGAGGAGACAAAATGAGTGGAAAAAATGTATTGTTAAAATCATTTAAATTAGCAGGAACAAAAGATGGTACTATTTCAGTATCAAGTATAGATGAGCCATATGGAAAAGAGTCAGCAGCAGTTGTAAGTATCGGGATTTCTTTAAAAGGAAATGATGAAGAACCAGATTGGAAAGCACACATACCGTATGAAAATTTAGATGACTTAATAGCATCATTAATAGAAGCAAAAGAGAGCGTAAGTAAAAAATAAGTCATATTTCGATAGTATTCGCAACTTAAAATAACATTAGGAAACTTTATGAAAAGAACATTTCAACCGCACAACACACCAAGAAAAAGAACACACGGCTTTAGAACAAGAATGAAAACTAAAAGTGGACGCAGAGTAATCAGAGCAAGACGAGCAAAGGGTAGAAAAAGATTAGCTGTTTAAAAGAGTATGAGAGTTTAAAAAACTCAAAACAGTTTAATTATTTTTATAACAATAGTAAAAGACAGCATCTCAAATGGGCTATTGTTTTTTACAAAAAGACAGAAAAAAGAAGCATAGGTTTTACTGCAAGCAAGAAAATTGGTAATGCAGTAAAACGGAACTTCGCAAAGAGACGACTCAGAGCACTTTTTATCAAAAATTGTGATAAATTGACAGATGGAACTTATATATTTGTCGCTAAAAAAGAGATACTTGATTATGATTTTACAAAACTTTCAAATGACTTTCAATATGCACTTAAAAGGGTAGGAGCAGTCTCAAATGCTAAGAACTCTATGGCTTAAATTATTAGAAATCTATCAAAAATTTTTTACAGTTATTGGATTTGGTAGTTGTAGATACTATCCAACATGTTCAGAATATGCGAAATGGCAATTTCAAAAAAATAATCTCATTTTAGCATTTTGGCACTCACTTCTTAGGATATTGAAATGCAATCAACTCTTTGACGGTGGAATTGACTATCCAATTGTAAAAAAGAACTTAAATTGTAAAAGAGTTTATCCCTATAACAAAAATAAAAACAGTTTTATTGTAGAATTCTGGCTCGTTCCAAAGAGCAAAAATAGATATTACTTAATCAAAACATTCAAAAGGACTAAATCTTGTTAGACAACATGACACAACAACAAAGAATGATATTAGCATTAGTGCTAAGTTTCATATTTTTTATCGCTTATGACTACTATATGCCTAAACCGCCAAAAGCACTAGATCAAAATATAACAACTCAGGCTAATCCACAAGTTGTACAAGAGAGCAATGCCGCTCCATTTTCAGCTCCAGCAATTTCAACAACTGTAGCATCTTCTGTACCAAATAATAACAATACTGCTATTGTTAACACAGTTAACACAAATGTTGCTCCTGTTGTTGCAGATTCAACTTCAAATACAATAGCAGTGGTAAATGCAAAAAACTTTAAACTCACAATAGATGGTCTTGGAAGAATTTCAAATTATGAAGTTTTAAATGAGCGTTTTCGAGCTAAAGATGGATCGTATCCAAACCTTGTATCTCCTAAGTTTAATTTAAAACCACTTGAAATTCGTTTCTCAGATGCAACACTTAATAATGAAGCATTTAAAAGTAGTTATAGTGCTGATAAGTCAGAAGTTTCACTAAATGGTAAATCTCAGACAATTATTTTAACTCAAAAGCTATCTACAAATGAGATAATAAAAAAGATCACATTTCATCCAAATGGGACATACTCCATTTCTGTTACTTTAAAAACCCCTACAGAGTATTTTTTAAGCCCAGGATTTCGACCAGATATCGCAGCAGATATGTATACATTTAAAGGTGCGCTTATACGAAAAGCTGATGGCACTATTGAAAAAATTGAAGATGGAGATGCTGAAGGCACTGAAGTGTTTATGGGTTCTAGTATTTTGTCTATGAATGATAGATATTATACTACTGCATTTTATAATTTTGATGAGAGGGTAAATGTTTTTATCTCAAAAGATAGTGAAGATAGATCTTTAGCTTTCATAAAAGGTACTAATAATATCACTGTAAATGGTTATATTGGTCCAAAAGAGTATGATACTTTGCATGAAGTTGATGAGAGACTTACTGATATCATTGAGTATGGATTTTTTACATTCTTAGCAAAACCTGTATTTTTATTTTTAAAATATCTTCACTCACTTATAGGAAACTGGGGTTGGTCTATAGTAGCTGTTACTATCATCATCAGATTTGTACTTTATCCTCTTACCTATAAAGGTATGGTCTCTATGAACAGACTAAAAGAGCTTCAACCTAAAATAAAAGAGCTTCAAAAGCAGTACAAGGGTGAACCTCAAAAAATGAACGCAAAAATGATGGAATTGTATAAAAAGCATAATGCCAACCCAATGGGCGGTTGTCTTCCTATGATACTTCAAATACCAGTATTTTTTGCGATATATAGAGTTCTTTTAAATTCAATAGAATTAAAACATGCTGAGTGGATTGGTTGGTATAATGATCTTTCAGTTATGGATCCTTATTATGTATTGCCTATTCTTATGGGTGCTTCAATGTATTGGCAACAGAGGATTACTCCTACAAACTTTACAGATCCTATGCAGGAAAAAATCATGAGATTTTTACCATTAATATTTACATTCTTTTTTGTAACATTCCCTGCTGGTCTAACACTTTATTGGTTTGTTAATAATCTCTTTTCAGTGGCACAGCAGTATTATGTAAATTCAATTTTTAGTAAAGAAAAAGCAAGAAAGGAAGCCCAGTCATGATTCGTGTAAGTGCAGATACACTTGAAGATGCATACACAAAAGCCGCAAAGGAGTTAGAGGCATCTATTGTAGATTTAGATATCGAGGTTTTACAAAACCCAAGTTCTGGTTTTTTAGGTATGTTTTCAAAACCTGCAATTATCAAAGCAACTTTGAAAGATGAGAATTATGTTGAATCTGATGAAATAGTACAAAAAAGCCAAAAATCAAAACAAAACCCTAAGATTAAAGAGGTAAAAAATGATTCGCCAAAACAAAACAAAATAAAATATGAAATCAAAGAGGGAATAAACAAACTCTTAGATACAAGTTGTTTTAATATTGACCTAATTGAACTTAGGGTTGATGATGAAATGGTATATATAAAATTAGATGGTGAAGATGTAGGTCTCTTGATAGGTAAAGAGGGATATAGATATAAAGCACTCTCATATGCACTTCATAATTGGATTAAAATCAAATACAATTTGTCAATATCACTTGAAATTGCAGAATTTTTAAAAAATCAAGAGGAGATGATTCAAAATTATCTTATTGGCATTAAAGAGAAAGTAGATTTACAAGGAAGAGCACAAACAAAACCTTTAGATGGTATTTTGGTAAAAATTGCGTTAAGTTCCCTTAGAGAAGCTTATCCTGATAAATATGTAGCGATTAGAACACTTCGTGATAAACGAAAGATTATAGTTGTAAATGAATTTAAAAAGAGTGCTTCATAAACGATACAATTTGTGCTATAAGTACAGCATACGGAGTAGGGGGGATAGCGATAGTAAGACTAAGTGGTTCACTTAGTCTTACTATCGCAAAAAAATTAACGAATCGTTCATCTTTTAAACCTCGTTATGCAACACTTTGCAATGTTTATACAGACAATAAAGAGATAATAGATGAAGCAATAGTTATATATTTTAAAGCTCCATATAGTTTTACCTGTGAAGATGTAGTAGAGTTTCAGTGCCATGGCGGGATAATGGCTTCAAGTATGATTTTAGATGAGTGTCTAAAAGAGGGTGCAAGAGCATCTGAGGCTGGAGAATTCACCAAAAGGGCGGTTTTAAATGGTAGAATTGATCTTACAAGAGCTGAAGCTGCAGCAAAACTTATAGAGAGTAAAAGTATAGACTCTGCTAAAATACTTTCAAGACAATTAAAAGGTGAGTTGCAACAATTTGTCAATAAAATTCGCAATGATTTAGTAGAAATCCTAGCTTTTATTGAAGTAAATATAGACTATGCAGAAGAAGACTTACCCCTTGATTTATTAACCCAAATTAACGATAGATTAACTAATATAAAAAATCTACTTGAAAATACACTAGAAACCTCAAAAAGCAGAGAAGGGCTGATAGATGGATTTAAAATCTCAATCATCGGAAAACCAAATGTTGGCAAAAGTTCACTTTTAAATGCTCTTTTAAAGTATGACCGAGCGATTATAAGTCCCATTGCTGGAACAACAAGAGATACAGTAGAAGAGAGTCTAAAAATAGGTACTCACTTGGTTAAATTTATAGACACAGCAGGAATAAGAGATGCAAGTGAAAGTATAGAAAAAATTGGCATAGAAAAATCAATAGAAGCGATAGAAGAGTCTGATATCGTAATAGCTCTATTTGACGGGAGTCAAGAAATCGACCAAGATGATGAAAAAATTATTAAACTTTTAGAGAGTTATAAATCATCAAAAAAGATAATTGTTGCAATCAACAAAAGTGATTTAGAAAAAAAAATTATCACAAAAGAGTTAGATGCATTAGAAATAGTAGAAATTTCTTGCAGAGAAAATGTACAAATCATAAAAGAGAAAATTAGCTCCCTACTTGATTATAAGAGTTCAGCCAACGATCTTATACTTATCAGCAAAAGACAGGTAGATGAAGTAACTAAGGCTTTAAACTATATAGATGACTCCTTTAGTTTTTTAAAAGATGGAGAATTAGAGCTTTTTGCTTTTAATATCAACGAATCAATTAAACATATAGCTTCCATAACAACTTCCTTTGAGAGAAGCGAGATACTAGATAAGATGTTTGGCTCTTTCTGCTTGGGTAAATAAATAACATTATATACCTTGGTTAACATAATATATATTCTCTTGAAAATATCTGTTACTCTTCCAATAACTCTTTTTGACTCTTTTTATAATAAACACCGTCAAGTTCTTTAAGTTGTTTTGATCTGCTTATAAGATTGCCTTTTCCGCTACTTAGCTTTTTAAATGCTCCTGTATAAGAATTTTGTGCTTTTTGAAGGGCAATTTCAACAAGTTGTAGTTCATCTACAAAAGATACAAATTTATCATGCATATCACCCGCTTTTTTTGCAATAATTTGAGCATTTTTGTTTTGATATTCGTGTCGCCAATTATTTTGTATGGTTCTTAGTACGGCTAAAAGAGTTGATGGTGATACAAGGATTATGTTTTGGCTGTATGCTCTCTCATAAAGGGATTGATCATAATGAACTGCCAATAAAAAAGCAGCTTCAATAGGTATAAACATAAGTACAAAATCTAGAGTTTTTATATTTTTTATACTCTCATATCGTTTTGAACTTAACTGTTTTATATGTGTATTTATAGAGTTTAAATGTTTTTGTAGGTATTCATCTTTAAATTCATCAGGGCTTGTGTGGTATTTTTCATAAGCATTTAGAGATAATTTTGAGTCAATTATGATATCTTTTTCATCTGGCAAATGAACTATTACATCTGGGCGGAGTCTATTTCCTTGTTCATCTTTAAACTCTTTTTGTACATCATACTCCCTACCCTTTTTAAGACCAGAACTCTCTAGTACTCGCTCCAAGATATACTCACCCCAATCACCTTGAACTTTGTTATCTCCTTTTAGTGCATTTGTAAGATTTACGGCATCTTGAGAAATTTGTCTATTTATAGAGTTTAATTTTTCTATCTCTTTGGTTAATGAAAATCTTTCGTTACTCTCTTCCTTATAATAATTTTCTATTTTTTGATTGAACTCTTTTAAGTTTTCTTTAAATGGATGCAAGATATTTGTTAAACTATTTTGATTGTCTGAAAGCATTTTCTGACTCTTTTTTTCCAAAATCTCTTCTGCTATATTTTCAAACTCTATTTTTAACTGTTTTGTATTGTGCTGTAAATTATTTAACTTTTCTACAACTCTAATATGCTCCATATTTAGCATCCCAAGTTCGCTTGAAAGCCCCCTATTCTCTTCGTTTTTCTCCTTTAACGCATGGGAGAAAAGCAATTTTAATCTTTGGATATTTTTATTATAAAATGACCAAAAAAAGATAAAACTCAAAAAGAGTGCACTTAAAAAACCGATAAAAAAGTTAAGAAAAAATTCTGTTGTCATAAAGCATATTATACAAAAATAGACTTTATATGACTAATTATATTTCAAATTGAAATATTAAAATGGCCAAACACTATCAACAAGCCTTGAACCCCAAGGTCTTCTAGTCGCTTCTTTGATATCTCCTTGGGTTTCATAGTGTATCTTTGCATCTGCAATATATTTAGAATCTATAGTATTTAATTGATCGATATCATAAGGTCTAATTACTCCTGTAATTCTTATCATTTGTTTAGTTCCATTTAGTAAGAGTGCCCTACTTCCATCTATAAAATAGTTTCCATTTTCCAATATTTTAACTACTCTTGCACTTATTGTTGAAGTAAATTTTTCATTTCTTGATTGTGTACCAGTTCCATTAAAATTACTATTAGAATTTGTTTTAAATCCGATGTCAGTCATAGCATTTAAACCATTTGCAATATCACTTGCTATTCCACCTTTTTGGGCTCCTGTAAAAACTCCTCCACCAATATTATGAACAGATGTATCAGAAATTTTCTTATTTCCTTGAGAAGATTGAAATGTACTTTCGTTTATAACCACAGTTACTATATCGTTTATTCCCATCGCTTTTTTATCAGAAAAGAGAGCATTTGAACCACCACTACTATAAATACTACCTTCATTTTTACTACAGTTTGTTCTACAAGAATTTAAACTCTTTTGTGCAATTTGATTTACATACACTGGAGGAGTCATAGACATTTTTGGTTCAACTTGGTGTGTTGTGCATCCTGTTAATAAAAACAAGCTTAATGTTGCAAATAAAATTACTACTTTTTGCATTTTTTATCCTAAATCATAAATTTGTTATACTTGTAGCAAATTTTGTTCCAAGGATGAGTATAAATGAGTGAAATAAAAAATAGATTAAAAGATGATTTAAAAACTGCTATGAAATCAAAAGATGTTTTCAAGAGAGATACGATTAGATTTTTGATGGCAGCACTAAAGCAAGTTGAAGTGGATGAAAGAAAAGAGTTAACAGATGATGATATATATAAAATAATCCAAAAATCCATAAAACAACGAGAAGATGCAGCTAAACAGTATAAAGAAGCACAAAGAGAAGATTTGAGCGAAAAAGAGATTAACGAGGCAAATCTCTTAAAAGAGTATCTTCCTAAACAGTTAAATGATGATGAGTTAAGAGCAATAATTAAAGAAATTATTTTACTAAGTAAAGCGAGTAGTATGAAAGAGATGGGAGCTGTTATGAAGTTAGTGGTCGATAGAGTAGGAACTTGTGCCGATGGTAAAAGGATAAGTACGGAGGTAAAAGATTTATTAAGTTAAAATTAAATTGACTTATTAATTATATTTTATTATCATATACTCAATTATTTTATTAGATAATACAAGTTATTGAATTTAAGGAGTTCACGATGATTGTTAAAAATAAAAAAAGTTTACCGATACTATTATCCGCGGCGGTAGCTTTAAGTATAAGTGGCTGTGCTGAAAAGAGAAGTTGTAATACACCTGTGGTTGCTTCTACTCCCGAGGTTACAAATGTTGTTCACATGCAAGATGATAAAGACAAGCAAATTGAGGCTCTTCAAGTCGCAATATTGGAAGCTAGAGCTAAACAAGGTAAAACTATTGTAAAACAGGTAGTTGTACCTGGTACAAGCTCTCTTTATCCACCAAATGCAAAAGCTGGAGAGTGTTATGCAAGAGTGCTTATTCCTGCAAAATATCAGTTACAGACAGAGAAAGTTCTCTCAAGGGAGGCTGGTGAAAACATTACAGTAATTCCTGCTAAATACGGTATGGTTACGAAAAAAATATTGGTAAGAGAAGCTAGTGAGAGATTGGTTCCAGTTCCTGCTACTTACAAAAAGATAACTGAAAAGGTTCTCGTAAGCGAAGCAAGTGAGAGATTAGTTAAAGTTCCTGCTACTTATGAAACGGTTACTGAAAAAATCTTGGTTAAAGCTGCACACACAGCGTGGAAAAAAGGTAGAGGTCCTGTTGAAAAGTTAAATAACTTAACAGGTGAAATTTTATGCTTAGTAAATGTACCTGCACAATATAGAACCGTTACAAAAAGGATTTTAAAAACTCCTGCTACTACAAAATCTATTCCAATTCCAGCAAAATACAAAACAGTTACTAGAACCGTTTTAGATACTCCTGCTACAACAAAATCTGTTCCTGTTCCAGCTGTTTATAAAACAATAAAAGTTAAAGAACTGATTTCTCCTGCTTCTGTAAAGAAAAATCTGATTCCAGAAACTTATCAAACAGTTACAAAAAAAGTTAAAGTAAGCGATGCAGAACTTAAATGGCAAAGTGTACTTTGTAAAACGAATATGACTACTGCAACTACAAGAGATGTTCAAAGAGCACTTAAAGCAGCTGGCATAAATCCAGGTCCAATTGACGGTATTTTTGGATGGAGAACAAGAGCAGCTTTAGAAAAATATCAAAGAGCAAATAAGCTTTCAACCGGTGCATTAACAAAAGAGACTCTAAAATCTTTAGGTCTTTAATTATTAAGTAGAGTAAACTCTACTTAATAAAATATTTCTATAAAAGTGAAGTTTTGCTACACACTTGAGTAAAATAATGTTTTTCTTTACTTTTTAATCAAAAATCTTACTAAAAGTTACTTTTTTTTGTATAATACCTAAAAGGAGTTCCATGTATAAGATTGAAAGAAAGTATCTGTTAAATAAGAGTATTGAAACATTAATAGAAGACCTACAGTTAACAAAACAAAATATTTTAGAATTTTATACAATTGTAAGAGTGTGCAAAAAAGTAAAATACAGTAGTATTGATTCAAAATATTTTAAAATAACTCAAACAGGCTCTATCGGATCAACAAATAAAAAAATTACTGAGATTTCAAAAAAACGATATCATAAAAAAGAGAAAAATATGGTTGGCAGTTTGATATCAAAAGATAGGTATTTATTGCAAGAGAGCGGTGAAAAATATTTTATAGACAAATATAACGATTATCTTGAAGACATCTATATACTAGAAATTGATTTTAAAAAAAGAAGAGATGCTCAAAATTTTGTCCTTCCAGATATTTTTAAAAACTTCATGATAAAAGAGGTTACAAGAGATAAACTATATCAAAGTAGTAATTTAGCACTATTTGATAATCCAGAAAATAGTTCATATAATATCTATACAATATTTAAGGATATTGAATTAGGTCGTATAGTAAATCTTAAAAATATAATTTTTAAAAAAATGAAAACATCAGACGCAGTACGAATTGTACTTTATAAACTCTTTATAGATTTAAAAATAAGCCATGATGTCATTTTGCATGGGAATTTAAATGAAGGTTTGAAAGATTTTAAATATGCATTAAAAAATAGTAGAGCTATATTAGATGAATATAATAATATTTTTGATAAAAATATTGTTCAAAAAGTAAAAGTGCATCTAAAATTATTTGATTTGGCATTAAAAAAAGAAAAAGATCTTCAATTTATCAAAAATGAACTTCAAAAAATGGATACACTTATTGAGCTAGACAAAATGCAAATGATTCAAAGCAATATTGATAAATCTATCTCTTTTGAGAAAGCAAATATAGAACATTTTTTTACAACCCGTAAGGTATCAATCATTTTTAAACAGTACGAATTACTTTTAAAAGAGAGTAGCAAAAGACTTTTTTCCAATGATGGACAAATATCAATCAATGATAGTCTTAAAAATAGAATATCTATAAATTATAAAAAGATTATATCATTATGTGAAAAACTTGAGGGATGTCAAGATAATAAAAAAATAAAAAAACCAATGGTTAAATTAAAGATATTGTTAAAAAATTTCGATATGGCAATGGAAAAAAGTAAAAATAAAGCAATGAAAAAAAGCCTAAAAGCAGTATTAACAAAATTGACTGATTTTAAGAAACTAAAGAAAAAAAGCTTAATTGCCAAGACTTATTTAGAAAATATAGAGACAAAAGATGAAGATATACTAAAGATAGTTGAAAAAGAGAGTAATAAGGCTATTTTAGAGAAGAGTCAAATACTAAAAGATGCGATGCTCGAGTTTAAAAAACAAAAAACTTTGTATAAATAATCTTTACATCTAATTTTTTTATTTTTTTGATATAATCTCTCAAAAAAAGGTTTAGCATGAAGAGATTCTTAAATATTGCTTTTTTAGTTTTGGTTGCAAGTTTTTTTTCAGCCTGTAGTAAAACACCCTATACCAATAGGCAACAAATGATAATGTTTTCTCCTGCACAAGAGTTACAAATGGGATACCAATCAGCCCAACAAATATTAAAAACAGAAAAAATCAGTAACGATAGAAGAATCAATGCTCTAGTTCAAAGAGTAGGAAAAAGAATTGCCGCAGCAGCTGATCAACCAGGCTATAAATGGCAATTTTTTGTAATTGATAAAGATGTTTTAAATGCTTTTTGTCTACCAGGAGGGAAAGTATTTGTATATACAGGTCTGTTTAAAGCTGTACAAAATGAAGATCAATTAGCGGTTGTTATGGGTCATGAAGTAGCTCATGCCATTGCAAGACATGGGGCAGAGAGGATGAGCATGATTCAACTCGGAAGGATGGGTAAAGAGATCGCATCCAAAACATTAGGTGGAGGGCAATATTCACAAATCATAGATCAAGCTTATGGTGTTGGCGAAACATATGGTATGGTACTTCCATTTAGTAGGAAGTTTGAGTATGAATCTGATGAAATTGGTCTATATCTTATGACAAAAGCTGGATATAACCCAAATGAAGCTGTAAGATTTTGGGATAATATGAGAAGATTAAAACAAAATACTAAAAACCCACCAGAGTTTCTATCAACGCATCCAGCTGACATAAATAGGATTAATAGGATAAAATCTCTTATTCCAAAAGCATTAAAATATTATAAATAGGGATAAAAAGTTTTGAGTAAACAAGAAAAAATAGTCACAATGTTTGACGATATAGCAGGTACTTACGATGTTGCCAATAGAGTTCTTAGTTTTGGAGTTGATAAGAGTTGGAGAAAAGATGCATGTGATAAAACATATGAGCTTTACAATCAAAAATCAATCGATATTATTTTAGATGTAGCTTGTGGAACTGGCGATATGTGCGAGTTTTGGGATAAGCATGCAGAAAAAAACAGTGTAAAAGTAAAAAAAATTGTTGGTGTTGACCCATCAACTGGAATGCTAAATGAAGCTAAAAAGAAAGATCTTAATGCAGAATTTCAAATAGCTGAGGCAAAAAAACTTCCATTTGAAACAGATAGTGTGGATATCTTAAGTATCTCTTACGGGCTTAGAAATGTTATAGATAGAAAAGAGGGATTAGAAGAATTTTACAGAGTTTTGAAACCTGGAGGACTTTTAGTGATTTTAGAATTTACAAAACTCAAAAAGGCTAGTATCGCTTCAAGAGTGAGAGATTTTTATATGAAAAAGATCTTACCACTTGTTGGAGGACTTTTATCTAAAAATTATGAAGCATATAGTTATCTACCAAACTCAATTGAAGGTTTTTTAACAAAAGAGATGTTGATTGATGAACTCAAAGAGATTGGTTTTGATATAAAAGTTGACAAAGGTTATTCATTGGATATTTCAACACTTATAATATCTCAAAAATAATTTCTTTTATAATTCATATTTAATTCATGTTATTCTTGTAAGATTACGACACTTACATATTGGGGTTTATATGAAAACAGCAACACTGATACTTTTATCAGCTCTAACTTTACAAGCAATTTCACTTGAAGATGCGGTAAAGTTGGGGCTTAAAAACAATCCAGATTTTTTAATGCAACAAAATAGAGTCTTACTCTCAAAAGAGGCAAAAAATCTAAAAAAAGCTTCAAACTATGGCAATGTTGCATTAAGAGGTAGTTACACGAGATACAATATCCCAAGAACTCTTACACCTATTGTGCCTCCAATTGCTCCAGATATCACAACAAGCAAAGATATAGGAAGTTTGGGTATTGCTTATGATGTTGCACTTTTTAGTGGGTTTTCTGGAATGAGAGATATTGAAATAGCTTCACTCTCACTAGAGGCTTCAAAGATTGCACTTAAGCTCTCAAAGGAGCAGCTCATTTACAATATCAGGTCACTCTATCTGAAAATCCTCTCACTAAAATCACAAAAAAATGCAGCACTTAGTTATCAAGATGCATTACGAGAGCTTGAAAAAATTGTCTCTTTAGGTGTAAAGGTTGGAAAAAAACCAAAAATTGATTTATTGAAAATCAAAGCAGATTTAGAGAGTGCAAATGCTGGAGTAAAAGAGCTAGAATCAAATATAGATATTTTAAAAGCCACACTTGCATCTGTCATAGGTATAGAGGAGATTACAAATATTGAAGATATTAAAATTAACTCAAATGCTAACTTAGATGCGAGTGATATAAAATCTCTTAGCCGTTATCAATTAAGCCTCTTGACACAAAAGCAGAGTGAAAAAAAACTAGAAAATGCAAAAAGCTCCTACTATCCAAAACTTAGTGCAAATGGCTACTATGGGAATAATTATGGTGAAGGTGAAAGTGATGATATTTGGCAAGTTGGTATCGGTTTAAACTGGGTTTTGTTTGATTTTGGCTCTCGTAGTTCTATGGTGCAAAAAGCAAAGATTGAGAGTTTGCAAAGTTCACTTCAAACAAAAAAGATAGCTCTTACTCTTGCCAAAGATTTAAAAGAGTCAAAACTAAGAGTTGATATAGCCGTCACTAAACTTCAAAGTGCCAAAACAGAGTTAGAACTAGTCAAAGAGAGTATGAAAATAGAAGAGATGCGTTATGTTCAAGGAGTTGGCACAATATATGACCTGCTCTTCTCAAAAAGCCGTCACCAAAACACACTATCTAAAGAGATTAATGCAAAATACGCACTTCAAAGTGCAATCTATCACTACAAATATATCACAGAAAACGGAGAATAGAGAGATGATTAAAAAGATAATAGGACTCATTGTAGTCATAGCGATTGTTATATCTGCAGTTATACTTGTCAAAAAAAGAAAACAAGAGATTGCCGATGCTCCTACCGCAAAAATAATCGCAACAACTATCAAAGCTTATAAACCAACCCTCAAAAAGATTAACCAAAGTGAACTATTTTTAGCGACACTAAGAGCTGTAAATCAACCAAAAATCAGCTCAAAAGTTAGTGCTTATATTAAAAAAATATATGTAAAAGAGTCTCAAAGTGTAAAAAAAGGAGATTTATTAGTAGAGGTTGATGATAGAGATATAATCTCCTCTATAGAGAGTCTAAAGGCAAATAAAAATTTAGCAAAACAAGATTTGTCACTCTCTTATAAAAGTTTAAAAAGAGCAAAAGCACTTTATGATATAGGAGGAATTTCAAAAGAGTCTTATGAGATGGCAGAACTTGCTCTTTCTGGCAAAAAAGCAAAATTGACAACAATTGAGGAAAGCATAAAAGCGAAAAAGAACCTTTTAACTTATACAAAAATCCACTCTCCCTTAAGTGGAATAGTAGGAACTATATTTATAAAAGAGGGTTCACTTTCAGCTCCTAGTCGACCTATTATGGATATTGTTGGGGAGCAAAAACAGCTTCTATTTTCATTTGCTCCAAATACTCCTATAAAAGTAGGACAAAAAGTAGAAGTAAATGGCTTTATAGAAGAAGTTACCTCAATTTACCAAACAAGCAAAAACAGCCTCATTAATGCTGAAATCTTACTAAAAAATGATTTGAAACTGCCAAGTGGTTCATCAGTAGATATAAGAGTGGTTTTAAAAAGTGAAAAAGGTATGGCAGTTCCTTTAAATGCTCTTTTACATGACAAGGATATAAATGTTATGGTTTATAAAGATGGTCAATTTTTTAAAGAAAGAGTAGAGATAAATGTGGCAAATGATCAATTCGCTATCATCTCTCCTCCTATAACAGAACCAGTTGCGATAGGAAGTGAATCCAAGCTATCAAGACTTCCAATACTTCAAAATATTAAAGTAGTTTTTGATGAAAAATAGTTCATTTATAGAGAAGGTTTTAAAACGACCTGCATTTATATACTCATTTTTGACACTATTTGTCTTTTTGGGAATTATCGGTTATGGAGAGATAGATAGAAAACTTTTTCCTGACTCTAACCGCCCTGAAATTGCTGTTGTGATGATTCAGCCAGGAGCTTCTGCTAAAGATATCGCATCCAATATTGCTGTACCTAGTGAAAAAGAGTTCTACTCCATAGATAGAGTTCGTCGAGTTTATTCAAATACTATCGATGAAGTTAGCGTTATAAGAGTTGAATTTGAGTATGGCAAAGAACTCTCTAGTGCGGCAAATGATGTTACAAACTCCATCAATAAAATAAGATCATCACTTCCAAGTGAACTTCTTGAACCACAAATCCACAAAATATCAGCAGCAACTGCTCCAGTCATAGTTTTTGGAGCAAGTAGCGATAAACTCTCTTTGCAAGATATAAAAGAGATAGCCCAAAATGAGATAAAAAACTCCCTTCTTACAGTTGAGGGTGTAGCAAATGTAGATATATTTGGCGGATATGAAAAAGAGCTTCGCATAGAGATTGATAAAAAACTACTTGACCGCTATAACCTCCCAATAAATGCAGTTATAAACGCACTTAAAAATAATAATAAAGATTATGCCATAGGCTTTATAGACTCAAAAGAGAGTAGTTTTTTAGTAAAAAATATTGGAAAACGAAATAGTATTCAAGCACTTTTAGATCTTTCTATCACAAAAGATATAAAATTAAAAGATGTAGCAAAAGTAAAATTTGAACACTACAAAAACTCTGCTCTTTATTATGGTAATGGTAAAAAAGCTATAGCTATATCTGTACAAAGAGGTATTAGTGAAGATGTAGTCAAAACCATAGAAAATGTTGAAGCAAAAATAGAGGAATTATCTAAAAAATATCCTGGAATCACATTTGAGACAACTGACACACAAAAAGAGATTATCGAGCAAAGCATCTCAAATATGTTTGAATCGCTAAGGGATGCAATCATCATGTCAACCCTTGTAGTCTTTTTCTTTTTGGCTTCATTTAGACAAGTGCTTATCGTAACTTTTACTATTCCTTTGGTTTATGCGACGACGATTGCTATCATGTGGGGAATCGGGATGGAGTTTTCTGTTGTTGGGTTGACTGCTATCATCTTAGCACTTGGACTACTTTTAGATGATGCTGTTGTGGTACTTGAAAATATAGAGAGGCATTATAGGGAGCTAAATCAACCTATACAAAAAGCGGTGATAGATGGTACAAAAGAGATAATGTTTGCTGATTTCTCAGGAACTGTTACTACTATGATAGCTCTCTCTCCGATGCTATTTGTCGGTGGCTACCCCCAAACTATTTTCCAACCACTTGTTGGAACACTACTTATCGCACTTGCAGCCTCTTATGTTATATCTATAACTGCGGTACCTCTTTTGTCAATGAAAATTTTAACTCTTGAGTACCCTTGGATCTTAAAGTCTGAAGAGTTTTTTCATAAAATCTCAACAAAAATAAATGACTCTTTAAAAGATTTTTTCTTAGGTATTGTTACAAAAGGATTAAATAGTAAAAAAGTTGCTTTTAGTTATTTTGTTCTTCTTTTTGGGTTATTTTTCGTAAGTGTAAAACTAGTTATGCCAATTGTTGGACAAGAGTTAATGCCTGCGATGGATACAGGTACAGTAAAAATCAACATTACAACAGATGCAAATCTACCAATTGCTAAAAGTGAAGAGTTATTGCAACAAGTAAATGAGATACTCTATAAAAATAAGCATATCCAAAAGGTCTCTGCATCTATTGGAAGTGAAGCTGGAATAATGAGCATAGGAAGTGGAAGTGGCATAGACCACATCTCAATCACCGCAAATTATGTCAATAGATTTGATAGAAAAGAGAGTATTTGGGAGATACAAAGAGAGTTAAGAGAAGATATTGCAACTTTGCCAAATATAAAATATCTATTAGTTTTTGACTCTGGTGCATCAGCACTTTCAAGCATCAGAGGAAATATTGATATCATGTTATTAAGCGACGATTTTGATAAACTTCAAGTTGCAGGTGAAGCGGTAGAAAAAGCTATTTACAACACCCAAGGAATCGTATCACTCGCTAAAACTTGGGATAAAGATAAAAAAATTTATACCTATCAAATAGATGAGAAGTTAGCTTCAAGCTACGGCATAAACTCTGAACAAATCAGTACAAATTTACAACTACTTCTTCGAGGAGCCAAAGTATCTTTCTTTCCACTTCAAAATGCAAAAGATTTTTCGATTCGAGTTTGGTTTAAAAATTTCGACTCCATTGAGAGTTTAAACTCTGTCTTGATTGAAACTCCTAGAGGAAAAGTTCCATTAAAAACTTTTGTAACATTAAAAGAGGTCTATGAACCAAATGTTATCACTAGAGAAAATCTCCAATATACCCTAGATATCTATGGCTTTAGAGAAAAAGCTTCTATCTCACATATAATGGCAAGTTATGAAGAAGCCTCAAAAGATATGACTATTCCCCAAGGTGTAGAGCTTGTAAAACTTGGAGATGAAGCACAGTTTAAAAACTCAGCTGGACGAATGGTACAAGCTATTATTTTTGCTGTAATCTTAATCTTTTTTACACTCATACCTATGTTTAACTCAGTAAAATCATCACTTCTTGTCATCGTGTCAATCCCACTCACAATTGCAGGTGCCGCGTGGATACTCCTTATGCTAAACTACCACACATCTATGCCTGCTATGATGGGATTTATGCTTCTCTCTGGTGTTATTGTAAATAATGCAATTTTACTCATACACTTTGCACTAGAGAAGATTGAACAAGGGATGGATGTTGTAGATGCTATGAAAGAGAGTATACGCATAAGAACAAGACCTGTTTTGATGACAGCACTTGCAGTATCGGCAGGTATGATACCAGTAGCACTTGGTTGGGCGATAGGACTAGAGAGACTTGCCCCTTTGGGAGCTGTTGCGATTGGAGGATTAATGGTTGGAACATTTTTGACTTTAGTTTTTATACCAATGGTTTTTGTCTGGAGTTATAGAGGGCGTGATATAGTAGCAAAAAAATAAGCCACTGCATCTAGTAAGCTTTATTTTTGTAAAATCGTCCATTCACGGAGTATACAAAAATGGCAGTTAAAAAAGTACATCTTAATAGTAGAGATTTTGAGATAAATTATGAAATTTTGCATCCCAAGAATAAGAAGAACTTGATAATTCTTCACGGTTGGGGAAGTAACAAAGAGATTATGAAACAGGCATTTTCAGAAATTCTTCCAACTCATCGTCATATTTATATAGATATGCCAGGTTTTGGAAAGAGTAGCAATGATTATATTCTCTATACACAAGATTATAAAAAGATAATAGAAGAGTTTTTAAAAGCTATAAATGCAAAGAAAGATATCATCTTTGGACATTCGTTTGGTGGGAAAGTTGCAACACTTTTAAACCCTAAGCTTTTGGTACTTTTAAGTAGTTCTGGGATTGTTATGCCTAAACCATTTTCTGTATGTTTGAAGATAAGAGTCTTTAAACTTCTTAAAAACTTTGGCGGTGGGAAGTTTTACTCTCTGTTTGCATCCAAAGATGTGAGTGGGATGAAACAAAACATGTATGAAACTTTTAAAAATGTAGTAGATGAAGACTTTAGTCAAAACTTTGCATCCCACAAGGGTAAAACTCTCATATTTTGGGGAAAAGAAGATACTGCTACTACAATTTGTACGGGAGAAATGATATCTGAGCTTATAGAAGATAGCCATTTTTATCCACTTGATGGTGACCACTATTTCTTCCTCCAACATGCTCTACTTATAGAAAAGGAACTTAATGGACAACTTTAAAATATTTGAAATTTTTTCACACTTTATGCTTGTTATGATACTTGGTTGGTATCTTATCACAAATCTACAATGGTACAATTATAAATTAAGCCGTGTGATTTTTAAACATAAAAGATACTCTTGGCATATACTCTACTTTATATTGCCCGTGTTTGCATATTATGTTGCTGGTAGTTATTATTGGATATATTTCTATTTGGGTCTTTTGCCAGCCCTCTTCTTTTGGAGTAAAAGAATCGACAAAAAACTCGTTTTTACTCCTCGAGTAATTAGATTTTTTATCTTTTTGGCATTTGCAGTTGTCGTAGGAGATATGTTATGTCTGCTTAGTCAAAGGTGTGAATTGTTAGGAATTTTACTTCCTATGGGTGTGGCACTTGGAGCTAGTTATATCTTTGAGAAGATGCAATTTAACGGTTATAAAAAACAAGCTATAAAAAAACTCTCTTCAATGAAAGAGCTTAAAATCATAGCCATAACTGCAAGTTATGGAAAAACAAGTATCAAAAACTTCATCTATCAAATAATCTCTCCTCACACTAAAGCCTATATGACTCCTAGAAGTGTAAATACACTAGGTGGACTTGTAAAAGATATAAATAATGATTTACCAAAAGATACCAAGGTTTATATCGCGGAAGCTGGAGCTAGAGTTAAAGGAGATATTAACGATATAGCCAAGCTTTTAAACCATGACTATGCCATTGTATCTACCATAGGCCCTCAACATATAGAGTATTTTAAAACATTGGAAAATATACGAAATACAAAGATGGAGCTTTTAAACTCTGAAAAACTTAAAAAAGCATTTATTCATAAAAGTGCGATGGTAAATCCTAATAATAAAGTTTTTATGTTTGGTGATAATATAAAAAATATCAAAGCAGATTTAGATGGTTTAGAGTTTGATTTAGAGATAAGTGGAGAAGTATATCATTTTCAAGCCCCACTTTTAGGGGAGTTTAATGCTACAAATTTAACAGCCGCCATTTTAGTAGCTCGTGAAATAGGAGTTGATATCAAAGATATTCAAAAAGCTATCAAAAACTTAAAACAGGTAAATCATCGTTTACAAAAAATAGAGTCAGCTGGAAAACTAATCATTGATGACAGCTTTAATGGAAATCTTGAAGGGATGCTAAGCTCTTATGATTTGATGAACAGTTACAAGGGGAAGAAAATAATCATAACTCCTGGAATTTTAGAGAGTGATTGTGAAAGTAATATAAAACTAGCTGAGAAAATTGATGAAGTATTTAATACTGTAATCATCACGGGAAAAGTAAATGCAAATGTACTTTATGAAAATATTCATAAAGCCAACAAAATCCTTTTACTTGATAAAGATAAACTTGAAGAAACTTTAGCAAGTGAGACAATGCCCGGAGATTTAGTATTGTTTTCAAATGATGCCCCTACTTTTATGTAATGATTTAATCATAGTTTATCTATAATGAAGGTAATTAATAGATTAAGGAGGATTTATGGGTAAGTTTGCAAGGTATAGTATTATATCCACCGCTACGGTATTATTACTATTTACAGGGTGTGGCGATGCAGGATATGAGGGTGAAAATAGAGCATTAACATTTAATGATGTGAGGATTGTTAGTATTTCTCCAGAACAATCAATAGGACTTGATGATGCTTCAACAAATCAAAATATTTTGGCAAGTTCAATAAATGCAGGAGTATCACCAGAAGACCCTAATTATAAAATAGCTTTTGGAATACAATCATATAAAATTATATATACAACAACAAATGAAGATGGTTCAGATGTGAATGCATCAGGACTTATTACTATTCCTATTCCTACAGATGAATTTTTGGCAGGTTTAGAAGCAGTAGGAAAAACTTACTCAATGTCAATTCTAAGTGATCAACACGGAACAATTTTTAAAGATGAAGAATCACCATCAATGTCTTTAGCAGGGTTTCCAGAGTTTTTAGCTGCTATTCAACGAAGAGAAGCACCTAAAAGTACGCCTATTCCTTTTTTAATGAGTGCAATTGGTGGTTTTATCACTGTTCAACCTGATTATATAGGTTATGGAGCTTCAAAGGGGTCACATCCATATCTTTTAGAAAAATCTTCAGCTTCAGCTACTGTTGATTTGATTAAAGCAACTGTGAAATTTGCAAGTGATAATCAACTGCCATTTAATGGACAAGTCTTTTTATCAGGTTACTCTGAAGGTGGTTATGTGACCTTAGCAGCAGCTAAAGAGATAGAGGCAAACCACCCACATATAAACTTGATGGGTATTGCACCTATGGCTGGACCATATGACTTAAATGCAACTGGTATGGGAGTGTTAAGTCAGCCAACTATGGCAAGACCAGATTTTATCGGAGGGATTATCAATTCATATGCATCTGTATATAATTTTAATTTAACTGATATTTTAAATGAACCATATGCTGGGATATTACCAACTCTTTATGATAGTGAACATTCTAGTGCTGATATCCAGGTAAAGTTAGATGAAAATTTAACTAAATTTTTTGAACCAACATACAGAGATGATTTTTTAACAAACCCAAACAATCCTTTGAAACAAGCTTTTATAGAAAATACACCGCTTGATTGGTCTCCAAAAACTAAAGTAAAACTACTTCATTGCACTAATGATGATGTTATATCATCAGATCTTTCACGCATAGCATTTGCAAGATTTACAGCAAATGGATCAACAAGTGTAGAGTTAGATCTTATAAATGAGATTCCAGATGGTACACTACCTTCTGTTCATGTAGCATGTGGAACAAAAACATATCCAAAAGCTCTTGAGTGGTTTAGTAAAATTAGAACGGGAGAGATAAAATGAAAAAGATTGTATTACTAAGTGTATTATCAAGCTCACTACTATTAGCTAGTGGATATAGATTACCTGTATCATCTGTAAAATCAGTAGCCTTAGGTGCAGCTTATGTAGCAAATACAAAAGGTGCTGATAGTGCATATTATAACCCTGCAAATATGGTTTTTGACGAAGATGTACACCAAATAGAAGGAGCATTAACAAACATCGGGCTTCCACCTGTTGTATATAAAGATAACAGAAATCCTGCATTTAATGGAGAATCAGAGAGAGAAAACATCTTAGCTCCAACATTTTTTTATAGCTCTAAAGATTATAACGGAGTAAGATATGGGTTTAGTGTTATCGTACCTGCTGGACTAACTAAAAGATGGGAAAGCCCCTACCCTAAAGCATATGCACAAGAGTTTGCTCTAAAGATTATAGATTTTAATCCAACAGTCGCGTACAAAGTAAGTGAGAATTTTGCAGCGGCTGTTGGTCTTAGGTTGATTTACAGTGAAGGAAAAATAAAGAGTGACGGTTCAGGAGTTGGAAAAAATATAGCAAGAGAGATGGAAGCTGATGCCCTAGAGTTTGGATACAATGTAGCACTTACATATAAACCAATAAGCAACTTAAATCTAGCCGCAACTTATAGATCAAATGTAGATATCAATGAAGAGGGAAATGCAAAGCTTTTTCTAGGCGGAGATATGTACTATGATGGAGGGGCAAGTCTAAAAGTTACCCTACCTGCAATCTTAGCACTTGCAATCTCTTATGATTTTGGTGCTACTGTAGTTGAGTTTGAATATGATAGGACTTTTTGGTCAGAGTATAAAAATTTAGATTTTAATTTTAAAAGCAAAGTACCATTAGATATCTTAGTAGGTGCTTTTGATGACCCAAAACCTAGATATTGGCAAGATGCAGATGCATATCGTTTTGGTGTAACTCATCAGTTAAATAAAAAAATTGTACTTCTAGGTGGAGTTGCATTTGATAAAACTCCTGTTCAAGAGAAGTACTTAGGATTTGAAACTCCTGATTCTGACTCTATCCTATATACAGGTGGTATAACTTATCAATATAGTGATAAAGTCTCATTTGGTGGAGCTATCTCCTATACAGACAAAGAGGATAGAAGTATAAAAAATGAGACTGTAGATGGTGAATTTACTGACTCTTCAGCACTTTTAACAACTCTTGGCGTATCTTATAAGTTTTAATTTTATGGGGCTAGAAGAATAGTTTCTAGCCCCTCTACACTTTTAACTGCTTTACTATGGTCACTAAATCCCCAATCAACCAAGATAGAATCAATTCCAGCATTTTTGGCAGCCATTATATCTCGTTCTCCATCTCCAATAACTACAAATTTATCTCTTTTAGCTCCATAATACTCTACTATCACATCTAACATTTCTCGGTTAGGTTTTGGGTTAGTAACTTCATCCGCACACATAACTATGTCAAAATGTCTCTTTATATCTTTTGCATCTAAGATTTGATGAGCTGATAATTTATAGGCATTTGTTGCAACTGATAAGGAGTGTGTAAGAGAAAGTTTATTTAGTAACTCTTCTATGCCTCTATAAAGTACGGTATCCCTTTTATGATTGTTTGTATAATACTCTTGAAACCACACTTCATGCTCTTTCTCAAATACTTCAGTTTCATAAAAAAAGCTAGGAGCATGGATATTTACATTGTTTATACAAGCTATAATATGTTCATTTTCCATTGTAGGAAGAGATATCTGTTTTCGTACATAGTTTATTGAGTTTGCGATAACCGTTGAGCTATCTATGAGTGTTCCATCCATATCAAAAATTATGTATTTTTTATTTTGCAATTTAGCACTTCCCTTGTTAAAATCTCTGCCATCTCATCACTCTCATTTATGATATGATTTATATTAAATCCTTCTATGATATTTTGATGGCTTCTATTTTTTACTTTTACCACCGTGTTAATATTCTCATCTATTGAACTTATTGCTTCACATGTTAGACGAAGCTTAACAGCATTGTCAATCGCAACTATTACCGCCATTGCATCTCGTATATCTAATGCTTCTAATATATCAGTTTTAGAAGCATTTGCTAATATTATAGGCTCATCATTGCTTCGTCCTAGTTTAACAAGTTTTATATCATGTTCGATTATGACATAACAAAGCCCTCGTTTTTTAAATTTTTTAGCTATTTTCTGACCCAAAGAGCCATAACCACATAAAATTATATGATTTTTATACCCTGTTGAAACAATCTTTTCACAATCAACCTCAGTTTCTGGTGTAAATAAGTCAGCAATATTTTTGATGTTTTTAAGAACGAATGGTGTAATTATCATAGATAAAACTATTGTGATTGTAAAAATCTGAGTATGCGTATCTGAAAAAAGCTTATTGTTATTTGCTAAAGCTATGATTGCTAGTGAAAACTCCCCCACTTGAAAAAGTGCAAGTGCAGTTTTTATACTTGTTCTTTTTTGAAGCATCGTATTTAAAATTCCAAAAATCAAAAAAGCTTTTAGAGACATAATCATAACTAAAAGCCCTAAAATTATATGTCCATACTCAAATATAGTATTTAAATCTATCTGCATCCCAATTGTAACAAAAAAGACACCAAGTAAAATATCACGAAACGGGATGAGATCAGCCTCAACACGATACTTAAACTTTGTCTCAGCGATAATCATACCTGCAATAAAAGCTCCAAGAGAGTAAGTAAAACCAAATACATGAGCGATATAAGAGGAACTCATAATAATGAAAAGTATAGAAATCGTAAAAATTTCATCAGAATTTGTAGAGATAACCCAGTTAAAAAATCGATTTAAAAGTATTTTTCCACCAATAAAAAGAATGATAAAAACAACTACTGCAGAACCAAAAGTTTGCAGCAAAAGCTGAGACAAGGAGTGTGTATCTGAAGTAAAAATAGAAATCATCAAAAGAATAGGAATAACTGCTAAATCTTGAAATAACAAAATCCCAAGAGTTGCCCGTCCATATCCACTATGAATCTGACTCTTCTCATTTAACACTTTTAAAACAATAGCAGTTGAAGAGAGAGATAGAGCAAAGCCTAAAATAATCGCCGTTTTTATCTCCAGATCAAAAAGAAAATAGGAGATAGCAGTAAATACAAGTCCACTTAGTATAACTTGAAGAGCACCAAAAACGAACACCTCTTTTTTCATATTATTTAGATGTTTTACAGAAAATTCAAGCCCAATTGTAAACATCAAAAAGACTATCCCAAATTCAGCGATATGAGAGAGAGTTACCCTGTCAATATGTCGCAAATCAAAAAGGTAGGTAATAATCAAGCCAGAAAATATATAACCTATAATTGTAGGAATATCAATCTTTTTTAAAAATACATTTATGATAGTAGCAATAAAAAGTGTTGCAAGAAAAATTACTAAAATATTATCCATTGATACTCCCCTAAATTTTACAATATAAAACTATTTTATCATAATAATTTAAATTATCGATATTTCAGTACATTTTCACTCATTTTTAGCTAAAATCTCGCAAATTTTCAACCCCTAAGGCAAGAGACAGATGAGTGAAAAAAACAATACATACGACCCCAAAAATATTGAAGATAAATTTTATAAAATTTGGGAAGATAGAGGCTATTTTGAGATAGATGGAAATAGAGAAATTCAAAAAAAAGATAAAAACTTCTCCATCATGATGCCTCCTCCAAATGTTACAGGAAGACTTCACATAGGTCATGCACTAACTTTTACACTTCAAGACATCATGACTCGCTACAAAAGAATGGACGGCTACAAGACCTTATGGCAACCTGGGTTAGATCACGCTGGAATTGCTACACAAAATGTGGTGGAAAAGCAACTTTTAGCAGAGGGAACAAACAAAGAGGAGATAGGACGAGAAGCATTTTTAAAAAAAGTTTGGGAGTGGAAAGAGCTAAGTGGCGGAACTATTTTCAAACAAATGCGAAAGATGGGAACATCCCCTGCTTGGAGTCGTGAACGATTTACTATGGATGAGGGACTCTCATGTGCTGTTCGTAAGATATTTGTAAAACTTTATGATGATGGGTTGATAGTTAGAGATAACTATATGGTAAATTGGTGTACACATGATGGAGCTTTGAGTGATATCGAGGTAGAACATGAAGATGTACAGGGTAAGTTTTATCATATAAAGTATCCTTTGAGTGATGGTAGTGGTTTTGTTACTGTAGCTACAACTAGACCTGAGACATATTTTGGTGATAGTGCAATTATGGTGCATCCAGAAGATAAAAGATATAAAAATCTTATCGGTAAATTTGTAAAACTTCCGTTAATCGATAGAGAGATTGAAATCATCACTGATTCACATGTTGATATGGAAGTTGGAACAGGGATTGTAAAAGTCACTCCTTCACATGATCAAAATGATTATGAAGTAGGAAAAAGACACAACTTAGAGTTTATAACATGTTTTGATGAAAAAGGTTTTTTAAATAATGAGTGCGGTGAGTTTGAAGGATTAGAGAGATTAGAAGCTAGAGAACAAATCGTTATAGCTTTAAAAAAAGGTGGCTTTGTTGAAAAGATAGAAGAACACTCTCATCAAGTAGGACACTGTTATAGATGCCATAATATAGTAGAGCCTTATATCTCAAAGCAATGGTTTGTCAAAAAAGAGATAGCCACAAAAGCCATAGAGAAGGTAAATGCAGGTGAGACGAAGTTTTATCCACCACACTGGATAAATTCGTTTAATGCTTGGATGAGTGAACTTAGAGATTGGTGCATCTCAAGACAACTTTGGTGGGGACATCAAATCCCTGTTTTTTATTGTGATGATTGTGGAAAAGAGTTTGCATCTGAAGATAAAGAACCAAATAGTTGTATAAAATGTAATAGTAAAAATATCAAACAAGACCCTGATGTACTTGATACTTGGTTTAGTTCTGGTCTTTGGTCTTTTTCAACTCTTGGTTGGGGAAATGGAGAGTTTGGTAAAGGCAAATTGTGGAATGAAGATGATTTAAAAGATTTTTATCCAAACTCTATGTTGATTACTGGTTTTGATATTATATTTTTCTGGGTTTCTAGAATGATGTTTATGGGTGTATATGAACAAAAAGAGGTTCCTTTTGGAGATGTTTATCTTCACGCACTTGTAAGAGATGAACACGGAGCAAAGATGAGCAAATCCAAAGGAAATGTAATCGACCCACTAGATATGATAGAGGAGTTTTCAGCTGATACTCTTCGCTTTACTCTAGCTGCACTCGCAGTACAAGGAAGAGATATCAAACTAAGTGCTAACCGTCTTGGACAGTATAGAAACTTTACAAATAAACTCTTTAATGCATCTCGTTTTTTATTGATGAATGAAGAGAAGTTTGATGATTTAAAAGATATAGAGATAAAAACTGACCTTGGACGATATATCTTAAGCCGTTATAGAGTTGCAACTAAAAGTGTTCGCTCAAACATAGATGCATATCGTTTTAATGATGCAGCGATGGATATTTACCGTTTCTTTTGGGGTGAGTTTTGTGATTGGGGAATTGAGCTTAGTAAAGCTGATAAAGATAGTGTAAAAGAGTTGGGTTCAATTTACAAAGATTCACTAAAACTTATCCACCCTTTTATGCCATTTATCAGTGAGTATCTTTATCACTCCCTTAGTGGCACAACACTAGAAAACGGTTCATCTATAATGGTAGCAGAGTTTCCAAGCCAAACTTCACAAGATGCATCCATAGAAAATCAATTTGAACTCATCAAAGAAGCGATTGTAGGCATAAGAAGAGCTAAAGCCACACTTGACCTTCCAAGCTCAGCTGTTGATACCGTTTCGATAAAAATAAACAAAGATATCGACCTAACAAGCGGAATAAAATATATCTCAAAACTTACAAAAGTAGAAAAGATAAATATAGTTTCAAAAAAAGTAGAAAATTCAGTCGCTGATGTTGGAGATAATTTAGAGTGTTATATCTCACTTGAAGGAATCGATTTAGAACCTATCATCAAAAGGTTAAATACCCAAAAATTAAAACTTGAAAAAGAGGTTGGTAAATTAAACGGGATGCTAAATAATGAAAAATTTGTCACAAATGCACCAGAGGATGTCTTGACAAAAAATAGGGAGTTATTAAAAGGGGCAAAAAACAAGCTTGATAAGGTAGAGAGTGAGTTAAAATCGCTTAGTTAATTACTTATGATTTTTAGGAAAATCAAAAGACAGAAGCTTTCCATCACCCTCTCTTATATTTTCCCAACTATCAACATCTAATAAAATATGACAGATGCCGGTTGTTGGGATATTGCCTATAAAAGTATCTGTTAAAGATTCAGCAAACTCTGTGATGCCAGGATTGTGAGAAAATATAAAAACTTTGTTTTGTTTGTCGTTTATATTGTTGGTATACTTATAAAATGTAGCTTCAGATGCAAGATATAATGACTCCTCTTTTTGGATTTTATCTTTCTCATATCCTACCTTTTGGCTAATTATATTTGCAGTTAAAATGGCTCTCTTTGCTGGGCTTGATATGATGAGATCGGGCATCACACCCAAAGAGTTTAAAACTTCACCCATCAAAGGTGCATCATTATTTCCTCTTTTGTTTAAACCTCGTTCAAAATCGCTTTTTTCTTGGCTCCAGTCTGATTTGGCATGTCTTATGAGATATAACTCTTTCATTTATTAAACCTTTTACCATATTTTATCTTAAAACTATTTTATTTGCCTCTTCTTCATCAAATTCCCATCTATTTGGAAATTTAAAATATGGTTCAATTCGATTTGATTTATTGACATACCAAGCATGGCGGTACAATATAGGGTCGTTGTTTGGAGTAAAGTCTCCTTTTGTGTTTATAAGTGTTAGCTGATTTGCTGTTGGCTCATAACTTGAAACAATTCCATCATCAAAACTTTTTACTTCTAAGATAATATTCTTTTTATCTTTCCATTTAAGAATTGTTACTTTTCCATTAAACTCACCAAAAGCAATTCTCTCTTCATCCAATTTGATAATAGCATTCACAAAGCCAGAAACTGGTTGTTCATATAATATCTTTTTTGTTTTATAATTAAAAATTGTTACTTTTTTATCCCACCCACCAAAAGCAATTCTCTCTTCATCCAATTTAGTAATAGTTTTCACAGAGATAGAGACTGGTTGTTCATATAATATCTTTTTTGTTTTATAATTAAAAATTGTTACTTTTTTATCATTTCCACCAAAAGCAATTCTCTCTTCATCCAATTTGATAATAGCATCCACAGAGCTAGAGACTGGTTGTTCATGTAATATCTTTTTTGTTTTATAATTAAAAATTGTTACTTTTTTACCATTTCCACCAAAAGCAATTCTCTCTTCATCCAATTTAGTAATAGCTTTCACAGAGATAGAGACTGGTTGTTCATATAATATCTTTTTTGTTTTATAATTAAAAATTGTTACTTTTTTATCCCACCCACCAAAAGCAATTCTCTCTTCATCCAATTTGATAATAGCATGCACATAGATAGAGACTGGTTGTTCATGTAATATCTTTTTTGTTTTATAATTAAAAATTGTTACTTTTTTATCTCCACCAAAAGCAATCCTCTCTTCATCCAATTTGATAATAGCTTCCACATTGTCAGAAACTGGTTGTTCATGTAATATCTTTCTTGTTTTATAATTAAAAATTGTTACTTTTTTACCATTTCCACCAAAAGCAATTCTCTCTTCATCCAATTTGATAATAGCATACACAGAGCTAGAGACTGGTTGTTTATGTAATATCTTTTTTATTTTATAATTAAAAATTGTTACTTTTTCATCCCATCCACCAAAAGCAATCCTCTCTTCGTCCAATTTGGTAAGAGCATTCACATTGTTAGAAACTGGTTGTTCATGTAATATCTTTTTTATTTTATAATTAAAAATTGTTACTTTTTCATCCCATCCACCAAAAGCGATTCTCTCTTCATCCAATTTGATAATAGCATTCACAGAGCTAGAGGCTGATTGTTCATGTAATATCTTTTTTGTTTTATAATTAAAAATTGTTACTTTTTTATCCCACCCACCAAAAGCAATTCTCTCTTTATCCAATTTGATAATAGCATTCATATTGTCAGAAACTGGTTGTTCATGTAATATCTTTTTTGTTTTATAATTAAAAATTGTTACTTTTTTATCCCTTCCACTAAAAGCAATCCTCTCTTCATCCAATTTGCTAATAGCTTCCACATTATCAGAAACTGGTTGTTCATGTAATATCTTTTTTGTTTTATAATTAAAAATTGTTACTTTTTTATCACTTCCACCAAAAGCGATTCTCTCTTCATCCAATTTGATAATAGCTTCCACATTGTCAGAAACTGGTTGTTCATGTAATATCTTTTTTGTTTTATAATTAAAAATTGTTACTTTTTTATCACTTCCACCAAAAGCGATTCTCTCTTCATCCAATTTGATAATAGCTATTACACCTTCCATAATAGGAATAAAGTATAAAACTACATTTTTCAAACTATTATAAATGTAGATACCACAACTTCCTGCAACTGCAACTGTTACACAATCAAGATATACGATATCATTTACAATATCATTTAAAGCATAGTTGATTTGAAGTGTAAACTCTCCATCTATTTTATTTGATATATCTGCATTTTTAAACTCATTTGGATTTAAGTTAGTACCTCTTAAATTTAAACCTTCATTTTTGTCTAGCTTTTTTTCCAACTTTTCTACAGATATTAAATCTTTTAAATCTCTTATCTCCTTTTTATGCAATGGGTTGATTTTGTTTGTGATTATTGAGATTGTCTCTTGTAGTTTTTTATCTTTACTCATTTGCAACCTCTTTTAATAGTTTTGATGCTTTGATGACTTTTATAAAATCATCTTCATCTAAATTTGGAGCAATAGTTTGAAGCCAAGAGTTTGTTATATCTATATCTTTCTCTATGATTTTATCCACATCTACAGAGCTTAAAACTCCACCTTCAAGCTCATTTAGTGCTATTTGCCACTCTTTTTCATCGTCACTTGCCAAGGATTTTAAAAGATTTTCTAGTTTACTTGAAGCGAGTGGAGAGATACTATTTTTATTATAAGTTGTTTGGGAGATTTTATTGTCTAGGTAGAGATATCTCTCTATCGAGTTTTTTGAGATAGGTTTTTGAAAAACTGTATCCATATCAAACTTCACACGACTTAAATCCTCTTTTTTTAGGATAAAAAGTATATCACTATACAATCTTTTTATCATCTCACTTGAAGATTTGCCTATAATATTTTCTTCAATTTTTTCAAACTCATATATCGTTACTTTCTCCATCCAACCATTGAGTATATTAAAGATATTTTGTTTTGGGAAGTTTTGTTTTGTAAGCCTAAAGAGAGATGGGGCAAAAAGCTCTAAAGCAATTAACTTTAACAAATCATTTTTATCTATATCTATAAGTTCAGATTTAAGTTTAAAAACTTCAATAGTACGAATCAATTTTCTAGGAATTGGCGGAATTATCTTTGTAAATAGTTTTAAAAACTGTTCATCAAATGATTTTCTCTCTTGTTCTCTTAACTCATGTTTTATCATTGTCTCAAAAATTTCACGATAATTTTCTCTTAAAAATGTTTCAACATCACTTTTATGAAGTATGGGAAGTGCAAAAGGCAGTTGTATCATCTTTTCAAGATATTCACTTCCTGTTATGGGAATATTTTGTACAGGAGATTTTTCGGTCGGCTCCTCTTTTTTGCCATTATTTATATGGATTTCATTTTTGATATAATCTTTGTAATGATGCTCCACTCCTCTCTCAACGATATCGTCATCTATAGCCAAAACAAATGCACATCCAGGAATATCTAAAAACAGTTTGATACTCTCTAGCATCTTCAAAGTATTTTCAGGCAAACAACGATCAAGATCATCTATGAGAAAAACAAATCTTACTTCATGTTCGAGTGTAAGTTCCTCTAATTTTTGAGGTATATTAAAATATACAGACTCTATACGCTCCATCAAATCAAGTTCATCAATTTCTTCATCTTTTTGCATCTCAAACAATCTTGATATCACACTATTTGCATCAAACTTCAATCCCAAAAATTCAGCACTGAAACCACTCAAAAGTGAAAAAGTAAGTATTCTAAAGTTCTCATACAGAGTTTTATCTTTATCTTTTTTTAGCTGATGAAGAACTGTTTTAAAAAGAGGTATGATGATATGTTCATCTTTTTCATAACGCCAAGCATTGAAAAATATAGGGATTATTTTTTCATCCACAAAGAAATGGTTTTCTATCCCTCGAAGAAGTTTTGTCTTACCACTTCCCCACTCACCAAAAATACCGATGCTCAAAGGATCGATTTTACGATATTGACTACAATCATGAGCCATTTGAATAAGCTTACTTGATTTAAGAATAGCTTGGGGCTTTTCATCTTTTGAAATTTTACAATCATCAAAAGCACGGTCTATCTTTTGAAAATTTGCTCTAATTTGGTTTGATATACTAGAAACATAAGCATCGAAACCAAAAGAGTGATTCATTTAATAACCTTGAATAATTTTAATTATTAGTATTATATAAGATTTAATTTAAATTACCTAAAAAGTGTGACTTTAGTCTCACATAAAAGCTAATTATATTAATAATATTTGCTATACTTAATCTTATGAAAAAAATATTTTTATCATTTATACTGTTTATGTTCTCTTTTCCTCTTTTTGCATATGATAAAGAGAAGGATTTCTCGTTGATTATCAGTGGTGGTATCTCTCTTGGTGCTTATGAGGCTGGTTATAATTGGGGGCTTTTAAAGTATTTAAATCACCTCAAGCACCATGAGAAAAAAGTAGATATTCAGATGCACTCAATTACTGGTGCATCTGCTGGAGCCATCAATGCCCTACTCTCTTCTTTGTCTTGGTGTAGAAGCCAAGAGATGGCAGATCGTGAAAATCTTATTGATGATAATCTTTTTTATCATATGTGGACTGAGATCGATTTTGAAGATCTTTTTATAGATAAAGAGTTTGGGACTGATGACCCATCAAATCAAACATCACTTTTTAGTAGAACAAAAATTGAAAAATTAGCAACAGAAGCTTTTTTAGCACTTGATAAGCCATATTATGAGCCTGGATGCAAAATAGCATTTGGATTTGCAGTTACTAGAGTTGAACCAAAGATTTCTAAAATCCAAAATATTAAAATTTCCAATAAGCTGTTTCATATACCACTTTATCTTAGTGTCGATGACTCCAAAAAAGCAAAAATAGAAGATAATTTTGATCTCTCCCGTGATAATATCATTCATCTCTCAAGTGGAGGTAATCCTTCAAAAGAGCAAGTTTTAAAAGCACTTTATGCATCTAGTGCATTTCCAATTGCTTTTGAACAGGTGGAGCTTGAATATTTGCATCATGGAAAATTTGAAAAGGCTCTCTTTTTGGATGGTGGTGTTTTTGATAATGTTCCTTTGGATTTTGCTATAAGGCTTTCAAAATATAGAGCAAAAAATTATATATTTATGGATCCAAAACATATGCGAAAAGAGCATCAAAAAAAATCTCTTAGAGTATTGAAGCAAACACAAAGCCCAATCAACAGTGCTATAGATTTGATTGGAGATATCTATAGTGCATCTGAATCTAGTATCCTTTATAATACACTAGCTCAAGAGTTTGGCAATACTCAAAAAGAAATCCAAATCTCTTCAAGATACTTTCCAATAACAGGTAAATTTTTAGAACATTTTGGAGCCTTTTTAGATAAAGGTTTTCGCCAATATGACTATTATGTAGGTGTTTATGATGCAATTATAGATAGTACAAAATATCTTTGCAGTGAGAGAACAGATAATGAGTTAAAAAATCAAAGATGTCAAAAAGTTGCAAGAAAAAGTATCTATAAACTGCTATCAAAAGAGTCAGATAGAGCAAAATATATACTTAACCTTTTAAGTTTTGAGGAATTTGGATATAGATTTGAAGAAAAAGATTATCTAAAACAGTATGATTTATTTGCAATATTTGAATCGATAAAAGATCTAAATTTTCAAAATATGGAAGAGTTTTATACTTTTATAAATAAACTTAATAAATATAATTATAAAGCTACCAATAGTTACCTAAAACATACTCTTTCGCATCCAGATAACTGGTACAGAAGACCCCTTTCAAGCATAGTGCAGCGTATCGTAACACTTGAAAAAGAGAATTCAAACAACCTTACAAAACCATTTGCATCTATTGCGGCATATACTACAGGAACATTTTATAAAACTAAAAGTGGGTATACTTACAACCCAATCTCAGCACCAATTAATAATAAAAAACTATGGATACAATATTTTCCTTATGAACTCTCTTATGCAAAAAATATTCTCTCTATTGGATATGAAAACTACTACTATATTGATAATAACTCTCTTAGTTTTTTAATCCCAAAAGCGATTGAGGTTAAACCATCACTCTCTTATGTAATACAAAATCAAAATAATCAAGAACATTTTTTAAGAGCTGATATAAATTTAAACTATGAATTAAAAAAAGATATGATAACACTTGGTCTTGGAGCGTCAATATATCAGGATTTAGATAGCCCCATCGACAAAAATATCGGTTTTGGTAACAATGTATATCTAGATTTTTTAAACATCCTACGCATAACATATACAAAACGAAATGACTATAGAGGCAAAAATAATTATATCTATATAGGGATAAATGATATTCCTAGTTTTCTCTATTGGATGTTGGATGAATAGCTGTTAGTTTGTATCTATACCTTTTTTTAATTCATTATCAAGAGTAGCTTGCATATTTACCTGTATATCTTCAAACCAGTTTTTATTCTCTTTTACATAAAAGCTATCAAGATATATAAGTTTAACTTTACCACTTTTTGCTACAAAATCTTGAGAATCTAAAACATTCTTTGTATTTACTACTACAATTGGCTGAACTTTTAATTTTAACTTTGAAGCTATTAATTTTGTTCCAGCTTTAAAAGGTGCTAATTTCTTTCCATCTCCTCTTGTTCCTTCTGGGAATATTGCGATAACTCTTCCCTCGTCAATTCTCTTTTTTGAATCAGCAAAAAGCTTTAAAAGTGATTTTTTATCTTCTCTATTGATAGAAATCATCTCTGGAAGCGTTATGATTTGTCCAAAAAATTTCATATCTGCAATCTCTTTTTTTGCTACCCATGCGATATCTTTCTGGCTTGTTGCTTCTAATAATATAATATCAAGCAAACTCTGATGATTTAAAATCAACATTTGTGCATCTTTATCAGGAGTTCCTTCTATCTCCAAATCATACCCAATAAACCAAACTTGCATCTTAGCCCAAGTTCTTCTTATCTTCCAAATATTTTTCTTAAATAATTTCATACAAATTATTACAATTGTTACAGTTATTACAAACTGTATGAAGATTGAAATTGCTTTAATTTTTTGTAGAATCTTCATTTATCCATCCGATTTTTTTATTTGGAAGTAACAATTTTATATATCCATCTTTTTTAAGTAACATATCTGCTTGGGTTTTCTCTTGTGTGACATAAAATATAGTTGAATTTTCTGTTGGCAAAATTCTTAAATTTACCCCTTTTTCTAATGTTACTTTACTTATAGGAATCTGCTTATAAAGAACAAATGCAAGTACTGCAAAAGTAAGAACCAAAAGATATAAAGCTCTTGTTTTTATATAAAAAAGAAATATTATAAAAGCCAAAACTATTAAAGCTATAGCTTTATAAAGAGCAAATCTGCTTTTTTGAGGGTTTAAATCTGTCTGTGTGCTAATACTACTATCTTGTAATAAAATAGGAAAAGTCACTATGTGATATTTATTGCTAATAAGGTCAAAATATTTAAATTTGAAGACCTTTATATCATTTGGAATTATTGCAAAATAGTAGATACTTTGATTTAAACCATACTCTTTTATATCATATATACCATCTTTTATGGCATAAGGTATATGGAAATCTTCAAGATTTGCTTCAGTTGCATTTAACTCTAAAACTACAATATTGGATTTTTCATCATACTTCTTTTCATTATGACTTTGGAGAGTAAAATCTTTTGACAGAACTAAAGAAAACTCTTTATCTTCACGAAGAGCAATAATTTTAGGTTTGTATGCAAAGAGCGTTTCACTACTTAAAACTCTACCATCTGAATATGTTGTTACTTTAAAATCAGGTAACTTACCGACCGTTGAAAAGAATTTAAGAATATATGAAATTTCATAAGAGTTTGGTGAAGTTTTTTTCCAAGAAGCACTTTTATTTAAAATTTGAATATCTTTTGCTTTTAGAAATGAGGTTTTCAAAAATGTAACATTTTCATTTGTAACAACTGCTTTTAATTTTATAACTACTCTTTGTGAAAGATATATCTTTTTTGGTGCGTCTGAAAAAGAGAGAAAGATACTTTGTGCTCGAACCAAAGGATCTTCAAAATCACTATCATCAATGAACTCTTCAGCATCATCAAATGCCTGTGAGGAAACTTCATCATTTGGAAAAACTTCTATATTTGTAGGTGCATCTGTACTATTTAGATAATCCTCAGCAGAGATAATCTCCTCATCTTCTATGATAATAGCTTCTTCTTGTCTGATTTGAGGAGCCTCTTTACCTCCTCCAAACAGATTATCAAACAGACCAGCATTAGATTGTAGTGAAAATAGTGTTAGAAGTGTTAAAATAAAAAATAGTTTTACTTTCAACTAATCAAACCCTGTAACATTTTTATACCATCATCTGAACCTAGTAATTTTTCCATTGCTCTCTCAGGGTGAGGCATTAAGCCAAATACATTTCTATTTTTATTGCAGATTCCTGCGATTGAATCTACTGAACCATTAGGATTTAGAATTTTGCCATTTTCATCACAATAAGTTAAAAGAATTTGATTATTATCATAAAGTTCATCAAGTGCATCTGAATCAATATAATAATTTCCCTCACCATGGGAAATTGGTATATTTACAATATCTCCTTTTTTTAACTCTTTTAAAAAATCATTTTCACTATTTTCTACTTTTAAGTGATGATATTTTGAGATAAAATGTACATTTTTATTGTGTTTCATAGCTCCTGGAAGTAAATTTGCCTCTAAAAGTATCTGAAATCCATTGCAAATTCCTAAAACTTTTCCACCACTATTGGCATACTCAACAATGGCTTTAGTTATTGGTGAAAACTTAGCAATAGCTCCACTTCTAAGTGCATCTCCGTAACTAAATCCACCAGCAATTACCACTAAGTCTAAATTTTGTGGTAATTTTGTCTCTTTATGCCAAATCAGCTCTACATTTTGATTTAACATCTCATATGCATATTTACTATCATACTCACAGTTTGTTCCAGGATAAAGGATAACTGCTATTTTCATTTAACAATCTCTATATTATAATCTTCTATAACAGTATTTGCTAAAAGCTCTTCACACATCTTTTCAAGGTCTTCTTTAGCTTTTTTTTCATCATTTTCATCTAAATCAATTACAATCTGCTTACCAATTCTTACACCATTGATATTTGAGAAACGAAGAGCTAAAAGAGCGTGATGAACCGCCTTTCCTGCAGGATCTAATACACCCTCTTTTAAACCAACATTTACAATGGCTTTCATAAAGCATCTCCTAAAACTCTTTTTAATACCTCTTCATAAGCTACTTTTACATTTCCAAGATTTTGACGAAAACGATCTTTATCTAATTTTTCACCACTATCCATATCCCAAAATCTACAACTATCAGGACTTATCTCATCACTAAGAAGAATTTCACCCTCACTATCAATTCCAAACTCAACCTTAAAATCAACAAGGTTCAATCTTCTTTGGCTAAAGAACTCTTTTAAAATTCTGTTGATTTGTAAACCTTTTTCTCTTAAAATATCAAGTTTTCTTCTATCATCTACAAGTTCCAAAAGCATACAATGGTCATCTGTGATAATCGGATCATCAAGGTCATCATCTTTAAGATAAAACTCAACAAGAGTAAATGGTAAAACTAATCCATCTTCTATGCCCAACCTTCTACTAAGTGAACCCGTTGCAGTATTTCTAACTACAACTTCAATAGCTATAATATCAACTTTTTTTACTAACTGATGATTATCATCCAAAGTCTCTACCATATGGGTTTTTACACCATTTGCTTCTAAAAGTGCAAATAGTTCTGTGCTTATTTTACAATTTAATGCACCTTTTCCTAATTCACTTCCCTTTTTTTGGGCATTAAATGCGGTTAAGTCATCTTTGAACTCTGCTATAAGCTTATCATCATCCTGACACTTATATAATTTTTTTGCTTTACCCTCATATAAAAGTTCTTTTTTTTCCATTTTATCTCCTAATGAAATCCATTTGTAATTGTTAAAACTTTAATTGTATCAATTGCAGTTTTGAGCTGAATATCTTTTAAAATATCCTCTTTTGTTATTAGTTTTTTATCTTTTTTATCCTCTTTTTTATCACTCTTCTTTTTACCTTCAAGTTTTTCAAGTTGTCCTTCTAAATGTTTTTTTAAATCGCTCTCTTTTATAGAAAAATCATCTTTATCTACAACAACTTCACCCGGATGCACTTCTATATCAGGTTCTACGCCTTTTGCTTGTATAGTTCTACCATTTGGAAGATAATATCTAGCAACTGTAAGTCTTAACGCTTCTTCGTTTCCAATAGGAAGTATTACTTGAACTGAACCTTTACCAAAGCTCTTATTTCCAACAACAACTGCTCTCTTATGATCTTGAAGCGCTCCACTTACAATTTCACTCGCACTCGCACTTCCACCATTTATAAGAACAACCAAAGGAATATCTTTAAATGTTCCTGCTTTTGTAGCATTAAATACTTGATTTTCTCTCTCTAACTTCCCTTTTTGTGAAACAATAATACCCTCATCAATAAACAGATCAGATAATCCAACAGCTTGGTTTAATAATCCACCTGGATTATTTCTAAGATCTAAAATCAACCCTTTCATTGAACCTTTGTTCTTTATAAGAGCTTTTTTAACTTCATCTGTTACTTTTTTATCAAAACTAGTTACTCGAATATAGAGAACTCCACTATCTTCAATCTTTTTAGTATAAACAGAATCTATTTTTATAATATCTCTAATTATTTCTATATTTAGTGGTTTTGTTTCGCTTTTTCTCACAATCGTAAGGTTAATTTTTGTTTTTGGTTTTCCTCTCATTAAAGATACGGCTTCATCAATTGTCATATTGAGTGTTGATTTGTCATCAATTTTTAAAATTATGTCTTCAGATTTCATCCCTGCTTTATCAGCTGGAGTACCTTCAATAGGAGCAATTACTGTTAAAGCCCCATCCCTCATACCAACAGTGATACCAAGTCCCCCAAATTCACCTTCGGTTTGAATCTTCATATCTTTAAATTTCTTTTTATTCATAAATGAAGAGTGAGCATCTAAATTTGTCAAAAGTCCCTCAAGCGACATATCAATAATATCTGATATATTTTGGTCATCAACATAATATTGTTCAACAGCTTGTATAACTTTTGTATATTTTGCTAAAGCATTAAGTCTATCCCCACCAATTTGTGAATTTAATGGTTCATTGCTCTTTGCAAAAAGTGATGAAGATAATAAAAGAGCAGTTGCAACGAAAGTTGATATAAAGCCTAATGCTATAAAATTTTTGTTTTTCATGTAAGTTAGATTCTCCAAATATATAATAATAAAGGATATTCTAGTCAAATTCATCTAAAAAATCAATTTAGATAGAAAAATATACTTATTATTTACCAAATTAGGGCTAAAATCTTACAAATTTTACTCATTTAATCTAAATTAATACAACCTAGCTAACCCTACTTTTGAGTACTGACTCGTGATTGCCCATATCAAACTATCCCAAGCTACATGTTTTTCTATAGAAAAAAGTGTTTCAAAATTTTTTTCATTAAAAGTTAAAAAATTCTTTGGATCTAGTGAGCTATTAAGATATTTTACCTCATAATGAAGATGCGGTCCTGTTGAAACTCCACTATTTCCCAAATATCCAATAACATCACCTTTTTTGATAAAATCGCCTTTTTTTACTTTTAGCTTTTTTAACATATGACCATAAGCTGTTTTAAAACCAAAGTTATGAGAAATTCTAACAAAATTACCATATCCAGAGTCATAACCAGAAAATGCTACTATTCCATCAGCTGTTGCGACTATTGGAGTGCCAGATTTTCCACCAAAATCTATGCCGTGGTGAAATTTTCTTTTTTTGTATATTGGATGCATTCTATATCCAAATGATGAAGTTACTCTATTTAAATTTACAGGATATCCGCTGGGAATACTACTAACAATCAATGCTTTTGATGAACGAGAAAGCCCACTAAGAAGATTTTTAATTTTAACATTTTGTCCAATCAACTCTGTAATTTCATCAAATTGATTCTCTTTTCTCAAATATTCAAAATCTGTCTCTTCCATATAAGCAGTAGACTGAGTAAAATTTAATTGCTCTTTTTTTAATTCACTAATTTTTGATGTAAAAAAGATTGATACAATAGCTACAATAACAAAAACTGCAGCAATTGTTGAAAGTATAATGACATATAAATTGTTTAGTTTTTTACCTTTTACTCTCCACATAATAATTTTTTAAAAACTCCTCTACAACTAAAAAAGAACCAAATACTAGATATTGCTCTTGTTTATCAATTTTTATAAAATCGTTAAACTCAATTTGTAAAGAGTCTAACCTCTTTTGCAAAATCTCTTTTTGTTCAACTCTTTCACTTAATATCGGCAAAATTTCAACTCTTTTAATAACTGGATGCAAAATTTGTAAAATTTCTTTATAATCCTTATCTGCATAGGTGTTATATACCAAGATAATTTTTTGATTCTTAAAGTGTTTTAAGAGTGCAGTTGCAGCGGCACTGTTGTGTCCTACATCTATTGTTATATTTGAATTTATCTTTTGACATCTTCCAAAAATTTTTAAATCTTGTAACTTTTTAAAGTCGATTTCAAATCCAAAGAATTTTGCTCCTGCCATTGCTAAAAGAAGATTATCAACAAAAAACTCTGCCATTTGTAGCTTTTTTATAAGCTCATTTGCCTCTAAAACTTCATCAAATCCAAAGAAATAATCATATCTAAATATCTCAAGAGAGTCCATTCTTGCTAATTTTTTTGAGACTTTATAAACCTCCAAATAATCCTGTTTTGCCAATACAGCAAACTTACGAACTGCCTTTAATTTAGTCTTAGCAATCTCTTGTATATCATCTCCTAAAAACTCTTGATGATCATATGATATTGGAGTTACAAGGGTCAAATCACTTTCAAAAATTGCAGTTGCATCATATTCACCACCAAGCCCAGCTTCAAGCACAACATATTCACAATTGCTAAAAGACAACATTGCTAAAAGTGTTGTATATTCAAAATACGATAGCGACTCTTGAGCTTCTTTACTTAAAATCTTAAGCAATTTTTTATGATTTACCTCAAGCTCTTCATCGCTGATATTATCTCCATCAATCCAGATTCGTTCGTTAAATTTTAAAATATGAGGAGAGCTATAGTGTCCAACTTTTACATTAGATTTATACAAAAAGTGTGCTAAAAATCGTCCTGTACTTCCTTTGCCATTGGTTCCAACAATATGAATAATTTTTGGAAGTCTAAAATATTCCTCTACACTCGCCCAAACTTTGGGCATTCTTGTATAATCAATCTTTTTATAGTAAAGTGGTTTTTTAGCTAAAAATATCTCTAATTCTCTCAATCTTTTTGGGGAAATACCCTGTTCCTTCCTGCTTGTTTTGCTTTATAGAGTTCACTATCTGCATTTGATATAAGATCTTTTTGATTTTTATGTTCACTACAATGAGATACACCTACAGAAATTGTCACAGAAATTTTTTTATCTTTATATAAGAAATTAAACTCTTCAACTTTCTTTCTAACTTTTTGGGCAAATATCAATGCACCAACTAGCGGAGTATTTGGCAAAATTGCTAAAAATTCTTCACCACCATATCTACCAATAATATCAACATCTCTTTTTAATTCTGAAAATATTGCTCCCATTTGTTTGAGTATTACATCACCCGCTTCATGCCCATAAGTATCATTTATCATCTTGAAGTGGTCAATATCAAAAAAACAGATAGAGTACTCTATTTTATATCTTATATAACTTTTATCAACTCTATTTAACTCATCATCTAATCCTCTCTTAGAAACTAATGACGTTAAAAAATCTTTTCTACTCTCTTTTTTTGCAACTGCCAAAGCAGCTTGAAGTTTTCTATTTTTCTCTTGAAGTATTCTTACTACTTTATCATCTTCTTGCATCTTGACACTTAAAAGATCTGTCTCAACTTCTAGTGACTTAGCGATTTTAATCAATCTCTCTTTTATTGTTTCAAAACTCTCTCTATCTTGACTAAAATTCTGCAACTCATTTTTTATATCAGCTATTCTCTTTTGGCTTAAATTGCTTTTATCCACAAGATTTACTATATGATCTGATACAGTTCCTAAAAGCTCATCCAAAGATAAAACTCTATTTTTAACCTCTTCTTTATCAATTTCTATACGCTTAATAACCATATCTTTAATTCGTTTTTGAGTCTCTTTTGTATTAATAATATGAGGTGCATTTTTAAGTTCATAACTAAGAGTTGCTAACTCATCATCTAAATTTTGGGCAAGAGAGGGAGTTAGAGATGAAATAATCATTGAGACCATAACCTCTATAGTTTGATTTTCATTACTTTTGCTTAAAGCTTTTATAATTTCACTTACTATATCTTCTAAATCTGAAGAGTTTACTTTGATATAATCATTAAGAGCTTTTAAAAATTCATCATCATAAGAGGTTAAAAAATCAAACCACTTATCTTTAATAATTTCAAAACTATTATAATCAGATAGATACTCTATTCGCTCAATAGAAGCATTTGCAAGTAGTGTTGCTTTTTTATTGTGTAATAGTGTTATAGATTGAAGAAGTCGCTTGACTAAAGTGATAAGAATTAAATTTTGTTTGTTTTTTTCCTGTCCTGCTACACGGTTCAGTGTCGCCACAAGATAAGTTAAAAATTCATCAACTGTATTTACATTATACTTTGCCATATCCTCTTTTAAAAAAGGGTTGAGTTTCTCTTTAAATTTATCAAGTTTATTACAATCAAGCAGGCTAAAGCCTCTTTTTTTGGCAATAGAACAAAACATTTTATGATAGTTATCAGGAGTTAAAGGTGTTTTATTTGTGTTTAGAACTTTTAAAGTCTCTCTAACAATGTCATTTATTGTCATTTTATCCCTTTTATTGCAATTTTAGAACGAAGCCCATCAAGGGCTTTTTGACTTGCAAATTTAATCGCTTCAAATCTTTTTGTATCAGATATCAGAGAATTAGACTCTATAAGAAAATCATAATCACCTGTTGTATTGATAACTTGTTTATTACCATTTTTATCAGTATATAATGTTTTTAGACCAATATAAGTTTTATAAGCAACTATGTAACCATTTAGATCATATTTAATTGGAACAAATGAGACAGAATTTAGAGTCAGATGGAAAAAACTATCAGCGTCCTCTTTTGAAGTAAGCTCTGAATGAAACTGTTTTACAACAGCTTCATTTACTGCATCTTTTATTAAAACACTATTTTCAGGATCTTCAACCGAAATTGTAACTTCTGTATAAATCTTCTCCCCTAAAACCTCTTTTGTATAAATTGAAGTAGGTTTATATCCACAAGATATGAAAAAAGATATGGTTATGAGTAATAGGAAAGTTTTCACCTCTTTCTACTTTGCTACAAAATTTACAAGTTTATTATCTACATAAATCTCTTTAATAATCTCTTTCCCTTCAAGCCACTTTTCACAAACTTCTTTAGCTTGAGATAAAATATCTTCCTTAGAAAGCTCTTTTGAGACTTCAATTTCCTCTCTTTTTTTCCCATTTATCGTGATTATTAAAAGCATTTGGTCATCTTCAAAAACCTCTTTTATAATCTCAATCTTTTTAAAGTTTTCCAACTCAAAAAGTTCACTACTTAGCTCCCAACAAATATGTGGAATAATAGGTTCTAGTACATTAAGTAGTACAAAGTACCCTTCACTCCAAACATCAATATTTTTCTGGTCACTTAAAGCATTTAAAGCTTCCATACAAGCGGCTATGACTGTATTAAAAGCAAAGCTACCACCATAAACTTCATTTGATTTTTTTAAAGCTTGATAGACTTTTGCTCTAGCTAGTTTTTCATTTTTTTCTAAAGTATCGTGAGAAATTTTTACAAGAGAAGTCTGTTTTTGCACATTTGATGCTCTATTTGTAAGTTTTTTTATAAATTTAAAAGCACCCTCAATTGCACTATCATTCCACTCTAGCTCTTTTACAGGAGGAGCAGCAAAAAGTATAAAAAGTCTCGCTGTATCTGCTCCATACTTTTTTATAATTTCATCAGGGGCTACTACATTTCCTTTTGATTTACTCATCTTTGAGCCATCTTTTAGAACCATTCCTTGTGTTAAAAGATTTATAAAAGGCTCATTTATATCTACATATCCTAAATCCCTAAGAGCTTTTGTAAAAAACCTAGCATACAAAAGATGTAAAATCGCATGCTCAATTCCTCCAATATAGTGATCAACTCCCATCCAATACTTTACATCTTCTCTATCAAATGCACTTGTCGTAGAGTTTGGTGTACAGTATCTTAAAAAGTACCAAGAACTCTGTACAAAAGTATCCATTGTATCAGTCTCTCTTATTGCATCCTCCCCACATTTTGGACAAGAGCAAGATTTCCAACTTTTATGAGAATCTAGTGGATTACCCTCACCTGTTATCTCTACATCAAAGGGAAGGGTAATAGGGAGGTTTTCAATCTTTTCAGGCACTAATCCACAAGATGGACAATGCACAAAAGGAAGAGGAGATCCCCAATATCTCTGGCGACTAATTCCCCAATCTCTTAATTTATAATTAACAACTTTTTTACCAAGATGATTTTTTTGGAAATAATCTATAACTTTTGTTTTTGCCTCTTCATTATCAAGCCCATTAAATGTATCACTATTTATAAGAAGTCCATCACCTGTATATGCACACTCATCAAGTTTACTATCTTCACTATATATTACTTCAATAAGTGGAAGTCTATACTTTTTAGCAAACTCATAATCTCTTTGGTCATGTGAAGGAACAGCCATCACAGCCCCTCCTCCATATCCAATTAGAACAAAATTTGCGACCCAAACTTCAATCTTTTCTCCATTAATAGGATGTAAAACATCAAGTTCAAGATAAATCCCCTCTTTTTCACAAGTCGCTCTATCTCTATCACTTATACTCTTCATCTTTTTAATTGCATCAATTTTATGCTGATTTAAAAGATTATGCTCTATTAAATAATCTACTATCTCATGTTCGGGAGCAAGTGCTGTATAACTTACACCATAAATTGTGTCAGGTCTTGTTGTAAAGACTGTAAAACCATCAAATTTATTATCAACTCTCTCTTTAGATTCAGAAGCAAAAGATAGTGAAAACTCTAAACCTTCACTCCTTCCTATCCAATTCTCTTGCATGGTCAATACTTGCTTTGGCCAACCATCTTCTAAAGTTTTTAAATTATTTAAAAGTTCTTGTGCATATTTTGTGATTTTTATATAAAATCCTGGCATGTTTTTATGTTCTATCTCATTTTCACAACGCCAACAACACCCCTCTACAACTTGCTCATTTGCTAAAACTGTATGACAATTTTCACACCAATTTACAATTTGATTTTTTTTGTATAAAAGTCCTTTTTCATACATCTTGATAACAAACTCTTGTTCAAACTTTGTATATAAATTATCACTCGTTGCAAACTCTCTTTTTTTTGAAAATGACAATCCAAGAGAATTTAACTCCGCCCTCATATAATCAATATTTTCATATGTCCAACTCTTTGGGTGCAATGAGTGTTTTATAGCAGCATTTTCAGCAGGCATTCCAAAACTATCCCAACCAATAGGATGCAAAACATTAAAACCACTATTTCTATAATGCCTTGCTATTGCATCTGAGATTGTATAATTTCTAACATGACCCATGTGGATTTTTCCACTAGGATATGGAAACATACTTAAGATATATTTTTTAGGTTTACTTTTATCAGTGCTCGGCTCAAAAAGTTCTTCATCACTCCAAGTTTTCTGCCATTTTTTTTCAATTGTTAACGGATTGTATTCCATTTTTTCTCCTAAAATTCATCTCTTGTTTTTGAAGATTCAATGAGAACCAATGCCATTGAAAACATATTTGCAATAACTCCACCAATTGCCAAAGCAATAGCAGTTTGTGTATCACCTAATAACTGGGCATATACAAAAGCAGGTATGAGATGCAAATCTGCGACCAAAGAGGATGCAAAAAGCTCAGCTGAAAGTACATTTTTGACACCAATTTTTAAAAGCGTTGAAACAAGATTAATACTTGCAGCTAAAAATAGTGCTGTTGTATTATGTTCATACAGAAAACCTGCTGTTGTTGTCAAACTCATCAATGCAAAAAATATAAATATTACTCTTCCCCAATCCACAATGACCCCTTTATATCTTAAATATCTTCATAATTTAAATTACTCCACCTTCAAATTGGGCTCTTAGTTTCTCTTTCTCTTTTCTAATTTTCTCTTTTCTAGCTTCATTTAATTTATAACCTTCTACATCAAATCCAAGCCATTTTAAAAATGGTGAAGCTATAAAAATCGAACTATATGTCCCAACAACGATACCTACAAGCATTGTAAAACCAAAACCGTGAATAATCTCTCCACCAAATAAAAATAGTGTCAATACCACAAAAAATGTAGTTAATGATGTAAGGGTAGTACGAGACAATGTTTTAGTAATTGATTCATTTATGATTTTAAACAAATCATAAATTTTTGACTCTCTAATCCCTTCTCTAATTCTATCAAAAACAATAATTGTATCATTTAGAGAATAACCCATTATAGTTAAAATTGCTGCTAAAATATCAAGGTTTACATCAACTTCAAATAGTACTATCATACCAAGAGCAATAGATACATCGTGAACTAATGCAAAAACAGAAGCTACACCAAAACGCCACTCAAAACGAAGAGCAATATAGATAAGTATAGCTAGAATTGAAAATCCCATAGCTAAGAGACCTTTTTCACGAAGTTCACTTCCTACTTTTGGTCCTACCATATCAACTCTTCTTATCTCAAAATTACCAGTACCTTCAAGTAATTTTTTAATTTCATCCCCAATATCTGTACTTACAGAACTGCTACTTGTTGGAAATTTTATAACTACCTCTTGTGGTGAACCAAACTCCGTTACAGTAGCACTACTATACTCTTTTACACTCGTCACTACTTCTCTAATTTTTGTAACTGGTGCTTTTGTTTCATACTGAACTTGAACAACAGTTCCACCCGCAAAATCTATACCGTAATTTAAACCTTTAGTAAAGATAAGTACCCAAGATGCCAATATCATAATAGTAGAAATTACAATAAATATCTTACTCATACCCATAAAATTATATGTTTTTTCTGATTTAAAAAATTCCACTATTTCTCCTTCTCTATTCTAATACCAAACCATTTTCTTAAGTCTTTACTCTTATTTATACGAGAGTATAAGGCTTCATAAACACCATGTGTTCCCATAATAGCTGTAAGCATTGAAGCTAAAATACCAATACTAATAGTCAAAGCAAAACCTTTAATAGGTCCTGTACCATAAGCATAAAGTATCACGGCAACTATCAAGGTTGTGATATTTGCATCTAAAATTGCAGTCAAGGCATTTGAATAACCTTTACTAATAGCAGTCTTTATGGTAGCACCACTTTTTAAGAGTTCACGAATCCGCTCATTTATGATAACATTTGCATCTACTGCCATACCAACTGTTAAAACTATACCAGCCATTCCTGGAAGTGTGAGTGTTGCTCCAAACATAGCCATAACTGCAATAATTATAAAAAGATTTGCAACTAAAGCAATATCAGAAACCACTCCAGCATATCCATAATAGAAAATCATAAACAAAAAGACTAAAGCAAATCCTGATATTAGTGCAATCATACTAGCTTTAATACTATCAGCTCCCAAAGAGGGACCAACACTTTTTTGTTCTAAAAGCTCAACTGGAGCTAAAAGTGCTCCAGATCTTAATGCAATTGCAACATCATGAGCCTCTGCTATAGAAAATCCTCCACTAATCTGACCACTTCCACCACCAATTCTCTCTCGAATTACAGGAGCTGAATAGACAATACCATCAAGAACTACTGCCATTCTATTTCCAACATTGTCTCCTGAAAAGTTACCAAATATCTTAGCACCTTCACTGTTTAGTGTAAAGTTTATTATGGCTTGATTGGATTCATTAAAAGCGACTCTTGCATCTGTTAACATACTACCATCAAGGATTGGTACCTCTTTTAGTATATGTTTATCAACTTTATTGATATCAGGCAATATTACATCACCATACTCGGAAGCCTCAGCCTCACTCAATGTATAAACTTGATCTGCTCTTTTTTCATCAACAGCCATCATTTGAAGATAAGCTGGTTTTGCAATAAGCTCTTTTGCTCTCTTTTCATCTTCTAGTGTTTTAATACCAGGAAGTTCTACCATGATTTGATTAACACCTTGTTTTGCAACATTTGGTTCAGCTAATCCAAATTGATCTAATCTATTTCTAATCGTATCAACAGCTTGTTTGACAGCATACTCTTTTACATTTTGAGTCTCTAACTCTGTTAATGATACTTCATATTTCAAACCATTTTTAGCTACTTGTAGACCTTCGATATCACTAATCATCTTATCAATATATTCTACTTCATCTGCATCTAAAAGCTCAAACGATACAAATCCATCATGAATCTTTAAATCATCAATAATAATATCATTATCATCGGTTGAAAATTTAATACTAGAAGCTATTGATTTCATCTTTGATTTAACTGCTTCATCCGTTTTAACTCCAAGAAGCATATAAAGTCCACCTTGAAGATCAAGTCCTAGAGATATTTTGGAACCTTTTTCAGTCTGCAAAAATGAAGGCATAGACATTCCTACGCCAAAAATTATAGCAACAATAAAAATTATTAGTCTATAATTCATTCTCTTATGCCTGATCTTCCAATTTTCTTGAGATAAAATCTCTTGAAATTTTTACAGTAGTATCTCCATTAAGCTTTGCTTTGATAAAATCCTCTTCAGTTTTTATCACTTCGCAATATAGACCGCCACTTGTGACTATCTTATCACCTTTTTTAAGTGATTCGAGCATCTCTTTGTGTTGCTTAGCCTGTTTTTGCTGAGGGCGAATGATTAAAAAATAAAAAATTCCAAATAAAACAACTAATGGTAACAATGATGCTATCACACTTCCTGACTCTTGCATATCCATCCTTTAAGGTTAAAAATTTAAGGGGATATCTTAGCACTTCTATTATAATAGAAGGCTTTTTAACAGCTCTTGCTCTTTCAATTTTTATATATCTTTCACATTATGAACTATTTTCTGAAATAGTTTTAAAAATTATAAATTCAATAAATGTAATATTTGGCTTTTATATGCTTTTAAAAGGTGATAAAAGAGCTCTTTTTTGGAGTGGATTTTTTATAGGAGTTTTTTGGTTTTATTGGATTGGATTCTCTTTTAGGTATTATGATGCGATGTTTGTCATACCGCTTATGGTGCTTTTTGTCGGACTTGGGTATGGGATAATATTTTGGATTATAGGTATATTTCAAAGTCCATTTATGCGAGGTTTACTCTTTTTAGGGCTTAGTTTTGTGCATCCATTAAATTTTAACTGGATGATACCCGAACTTACACTCATAGATACTTTTTTTGGAATTTCAAAGTGGCAGTTTGGACTTTTTTTACTCTCAATTGCTCTTTTTATAACACTGAAATCCTGGTGGAGAATAATTGCACTTTTAGTTTTAATTGTAAGTATAAATTTTACACCAAACAATTCTCTTCCACTCTCAAACCAGAAAATTTATCTCTCAGATACAAATCTTTCTCAAGATATAAAATGGAAAGATTATTATGCAGAAGAATCGATACAAAATAATTTAAATATTATATATAAAGCGATAAAACAAAAGTATGATATCGTAGTTTTGAGTGAGAGTGCATTTGCTCTATTTTTAAATCAAGAGCCAATTTTAATGGAAAAATTAAAAGAACTTTCCCAAGAAATCACAATAGTCACTGGAGCTCTTTATAGTGATGGCTATGACTCATATAACTCTACATACTATTTTGTAAATACAAAGGTAAAAATTGCCAATAAAGTCATTTTAGTTCCATTTGGTGAACAGATACCACTTCCTAAGTTTCTAAATAAATTAATTAATGATTTTTTTTATAATGGTGCAGAAGATTATAAAACCGCAGATAACCCAACTGATATCGATATAAAAGGTGAAATCTTTAGAAATGCAATCTGTTATGAAGCAACTAGAGAAGAATTATATGTTAAAAACCCAAAATTTATGATAGCAACTAGCAATAATGCTTGGTTTACACCTTCAATCGAGCCAACACTGCAAAAACTTTTACTTCGTTATTTTTCTATCAAATACAAGACTGTCATCTACCATAGTGCAAATAGAGGTGGAACTACTGTTATAAGGTAGTTTTACATCCACCTCTCATACCACATCTCAAACATTAATATTGACCAAAGTGTATCTACATTCTGTTTTTTTCCATTTAGATAATTATCTCTTAATTTAACAACTTCATTTTCATCAAAAATTCCCTCTTTTTTCAATCTCTTTGCATCTAAATAGTGTAAAAAATAATCTTTTAACTCATCTTTAAACCACTCTTGCATCGGTACTCCAAACCCCATCTTAGGTCTATCCATCAACTCTTTTGGCAAATATTTGTGAGTAATCTCTTTTAAAAGATGTTTTTGTACACCGTTTTTATATTTAAGATGCGACGGCAAGGTTGCTACAAATTCAATAAGGCGATAATCTAAAAATGGCTCTCTACCTTCAAGAGATAGACTCATAGTCGCTCTATCAACTTTTGTCAATACTCCATCAACCATATAAGTTTTATAATCAATTGCTAACATCTTGTTGATATCATCATTATACTCATTTAAAAGAGACCCTTTATCAAAATTTGTTATCAGGGTTTGTACCCTATTTTTTAAAAGATTATTTGATTCATTGAAAGTTGAGTATAAAGATGCATATTTCATTATCTCACATGGATTATTTGAGCTTAACATATTTTGCATCTTCTCATATCTAGTCGTAAAATTGTATGTATCCCTAAATAGAGGAATTGAAGATGGGTTTAGGCTACTCATCATAGATGCTAAAGGAGTTTTTATAAAATTTGGAATATAAGAGAATTTTTTATAATAATTTACACTTCTTGTATATTTTTCATATCCAGCAAATAGTTCATCTCCCCCATCAGCACTAAGAGTCACTGTTACCTCTTTTTTTGCTAAAGTGCTTACTAATATTGTTGGAATTGCAGATGCATCTGCAAAAGGTTCATCATAGATAGTTGGTAATTTTGGAATAATTTCTAGCGCATCTTTTTGTGTACAATAGTATTGACAATGCTCTGTGCCAAGATATGAAGCAACTTTTTTAGCATACGGTGCTTCATCAAAACCTTTTTCATAAAACCCTATGGTAAAAGTTTTTAATTTTTCAGCCCTTTGGCTTTGTAAAAGTGCAGTTACAAGAGAGCTATCATAACCACCACTCAAAAATATCCCGACAGGAACATCTGAAACTAAACGATAAGAGAATGATGACTTTAAAAGTTTTTCAACCTCCAAAATTGCTTCATCTTCGCTAATATCAAGCTTTGGCTTATTATAATGTTCTATTGCACTCCAATACTCTCTCTCTCTGACATCTTTTGTTTTTAAATCTATCTCTAAGATATGTCCAGCTCTAAGTTTATGGGCATTATTAAAGATAGAGTAAGGCTCAGGAATATATTGAAATTGTAAAAAAAGAGAGAGTGCATCTAAGTTTATCTCTTTTTTAAAATTTGGATGCTGATGAAAACTTTTAAGTTCACTTGCATATAGAAGCATAGAATTTTCATAATACCAATATAAAGGCTTAATACCTGCACGATCACGAATTAAAAAAACTTTTGAAATTCTTTTATCATATATTGAGATAGAAAACATGCCATTAAGTTTGGAAAGAGCCTCTAATCCCCACTTATGATAAGCTTTTAAAATAACTTCTGTATCAGTGTGTGAACTAAAGATATAACCAAATCTCTCTAACTCTTTTTTTATCTCTACAAAATTATAAACTTCTCCATTGTAGACAATTTCTATATCATCAAAATTCATAGGTTGATGACCGTGGGAGCTTAAATCTAAGATAGAAAGCCTTCTATGCCCTAAACCAATTTGTGCATTTTCTTCTGTGTCAAAAAAATACCCACTATCATCTGGCCCTCTGTGATGTAAAACATCTGTCATCTTTTCTAAAATATCATTAGATGACTTTTGAGAAAAATCTATAAAACCAGCGATACCACACATATATACACACTCCTATACCTAATCAAGCTTCATGATAGATATATTTATAATCAAATTTTTTAGTTACATAATTTTTTTCTTTTACAGAGTTTAAAATAATACCTGGATTCTCAATACCAAGTTTTTTAACTATTTTATCAATTTCTTTTATATATTTATCTTCTGAAAATTCAGATTTTAACACAAATAATGTTACATCTGCATATTTCACTAAACTCAAAGCATCTGATACATATTCAAAAGGAGGAGTATCTAAAATGATATAATCATATTTATCACTAAGCTCATTTATCAAATCTTTCATGCGAGTTGATGCCAGAAGTTCTGCTGGGTTTGGTGGGATTTTTCCAGAAGTTACAATATTAAGATTCTTAAAGTTTTCATTTTCCCAAATAACCTCTTTTATGCTAACTCGATTTGAGAGAACATCACTAATTCCAATTTTGTTTGATAGTGCAAACTTATAATGTAATTCTGGACGACGAAGATCTAAAGAGAGTAATATAGCTTTTTTCTCACCCATTCCCAATATTGCAGAAAGATTTGCTGAAATTGTAGTTTTCCCTTCATTTGGTACAGTTGAAGTTACTAAGATGACTTTACACTTATTGTTAGTTACTGTATATTCTAAATTATTTTTTATATTTCTAAATGCTTCACTGGTTATAGAATTTGGCTCATCTAACACATAAGCCGAGTTATATTTTTCCGAATCTTTAACAAATGGAATCATACCAAAAATTGGAATATCAGTTAAAGCATAAATATCATTTTTATCTTTTATTTTTGTATCAAGCTTGAGTCTAATTAACGTATGAAGTAGTGCAAAGACAAGACCTAAAAAAGTACTAATTGCTAGTGCAATACTAAGCTTAGGACTCAAAGGGGTAGATGATTTTTTTGCAAAATCAAGCACTTTTTTATCTGGCTTAGTTGAAGCTTTTTCAATAGATAATTCAGACTGTTTATTTAATAAATAGTTATAGACTTTATCATTTACTGCAAAAATTCTTTCATGTTTTACTAACTCTTTTTCAATTTCTGGAAGTTTTTTAATTTCTGATATATAATCTCTAATCATACCTTTAAGAGAGTTGACCCGCTCTTTTGATCTCTCTAAGATTCCTTTGGAAATATCTAAAATTCCCCCTTCGATATTTTTAATAGCAGTGGTCAAACTTATAATTTCAGGATGATTTATTGTTAAGAGTGCTGACTTCCTCTCAAATTCAAGCTTTGAGTCTTCTAAGTTTTCAAGCATTGTATTTAAGACTGGATACTCTTTGGCAATTGAACTGATTATGTTGTAATTTCCTTTTTTAGTTTCCGCATAAAGTTTATTTACAACTCTAAGTTCAATCTTGGCATCATTTAATTGATTATGAAAATCATTAATTTTTTGAGCTACTTCTCTCTTTTGAGTCTCAATATCTGTAATATTATTGCTACTTTTATAACCTTGCAGTCTATCTTCAGACTCTTTTAATTTTCCACTTATGAGTTGTAATTGTTCATTAATAAAATCAAGTGTTCTAGTATCTGCTTCAACTAAACTTTTTTCACTATAAAGAAGATAGTTTTGAAGATAAGAGTTTAAAAAATCTTTAGCTCTTGAAGCAATATTATCTTTATATGTAATTTTAAGAACTGAGGACTTAAAAGATGCAGGTTTAATACTTAAATTACTTTTGATACTTTTTACAATATTTTCATAAGAATTTAAAACAAAGCTATATTTAGCTCTTTGGAAATTTGCATTTTTTTCAATTACAAAAGAGCAGTTATCTAACGAAACTTTCTCCCCATAACGATATATCTCTCTTTTAGAAGGTTTTAAAAATGAAGGCATAATTTGTTCTGGAAATAGAGAAAATAAATCTTGCATAAATGAGTTTTGCATCGAAAGTTCATATTGAAATTTATTTAGATGTTTTATATTAAACATTTTTCCATAAATTTTGCTTTTTTTGACATATAAATTCCTAACTATAAAAGGTCTTTGTTCATAAACTCTTGTAGTTTTATAACTTTTTGTTTTATAGTATTCAACACTCAGATCAATAGAGTGAAGTGTTTTTTTTAGTAAAAATTCTGATTTTAAAATATCTATCTCAGTCTCTAAAGCGGCAGGTCTTCCAATTTGATTACCAAAAAAATCAACCCTATTATCCAATGGATTTGTACTAATCTCTACAGTAGCCCAAGATTCATAAACAAGCACACTTTTGTAATAATTAAATAAGCCTAAAAAAATAGTACAGAATATTATAAGAAGATTAATCCATTTGTATTTAAAAAATGAAGCTATAATTTTTTTTAAACTTAGTGAGTTGCCTTCAAACTCAAGTTGCATATGTAACCCTTGAAAATAGTATATTCACCTATAATCGACTATTATTAATATTTCTTTACAAAACCACCATTTTCTTCACCTTTTAAAGTATGGTATTTAATAGATTGGCTATATTTTTTAATTATAATATTTTCATCAAATTCATCTTTTACAAGATTTCTACCCTTCTCCCCCATATTCAAAAGCTCACTTTTGCTTAGAGTAAGCATCTTTTCCATTTTTAAAATTAAATCATTTGTATTTTTAACTTTACATAAATAACCACTACCAGCATTCTCCACAACATCTCTGCAACCTGGAACATTAGATGCAATAATCGGCTTCTTCATAGAAGCAGATTCTAAAAGTATTTTACTTATCCCCTCTCTATATGATGGAAGAACTACACAATCAGCAGAACTTATAAAATCTCGTACATCATTAGTAGAGCCTTTATAAGTAATCCAACCTTTTTCAACCCAATAGAGAACTTGCTCTTTTGAAATAGCTTGTGGATTTTTTACATCAACAAAACCAACTAACTGAAACTCTGTATTTTGATAAGTTTTCTTTATCTCTTTTGCTGCTTGAACAAACTCACCTACTCCCTTATCCCAAAGAAGCCTCGCAATTAATACAAAAACAAATTTACCATCATTCCTAGATTTCTCAATAGGTGAATATTTAACCATATCAACACCTTCACCTGGCAAAATCTCAATAAGGTCTCTAGAGAGTAACCCCTCTTTTATAAACATTTTTCTGTCTTCATGATTTATAAACCATACTTTTCTACTCTTTGGTAAAGCCAACTTGTAGAGTTGTTTAGCAGCCTTTGCAGCAAGTCCTTGATTTATAAATGTATATCCAAGTCCAGTAATAACAGCGATAGATTTTGTTTTTGCATAGTGTGCAGCCATAGTTCCAAAAATATTTGGTTTAATTGTATAATGAAATATTAAATCTGGTAAAATTTTCTTATAGTGCTTATATAGTCTTCGTAAAAGTAACAAGTCTTTAAATATACTTGCACCCTTGTTATCCATTGGCACTTCAATATACTGACACCCTAACTCTTCAATCTGCTTTGAATAATCATCATATGGAGCTAAAACAAAAACTTCATGACCCTCTTTTAAAAAATTTATCATAATACCTTTTCGAAACATCATCATTCCCCAAGATGTATTACATACTAAAACAATTTTTTTCAAAAATCACTCATTTTGAAAGCTAAGAGAATTAAATTTTGCATTATCATATTCAACAACAACCCCTTATCAATTATTATTATAAGTTATATTTCGTTAAAAAATCATTAAAGTTATTCTTTACTTTTCTTATAAAAATTATAATAACTTTTCTTTTTTATTATTTTTATGTTACAATTTTATCTCGCGTGGAGGCGAATAGGTAGACCAATCTGAGCTGTTGTGAATTAATTAAAATAATTAAATTACTTCTTGTGATATGCGTGAAACCTTACACTAATTTAGAAAGGATTGTGAATGGAGAAGAAGGATATACAAAAGAGCATCGAGGATGCCAAGCTAAAGGCACAAGGGCAAAAAATAAAGCCCAAAGAGGCGAGTAATTCAAAACCTGTGCCTAAACAAGATACAACAAAACAGCAGGTAGGTGCAAAGGATTATAAAAAAAGCACTTTAAAAACCGATAAAAAAGTGGAAAAAAGTGGAAAGAGTAAACTATTTTACCTTCTTTTAGCACTTGGTTTTATAGCTCTTGGTATGTTTATATCTTTTATCTCCGCAATTGCTATTAAGCAAACATCTGGACTTCAATTTTGTAGTGCATGCCACTCTATGGAACCAATGGCAAAAGCTTATAGAAATAGTGTTCACGGTGGTTTTGGAGAAAGTGGAGTTGTTGCAAAATGTGCAGACTGTCACCTTCCACATGACTCTTTACTTGGATATCTTGTACAAAAGGGTAAATCAGGAATGTGGGATCTTTGGGTTGAAACAACTCACGATACTTCAAAAATTGACTGGCATGAAAAAAGAGAACATAAGAGAAAATTTGTATATGACTCAGGATGCCTCCACTGTCATGAAAATCTACTTCGAGCCACTAAACTAAAAAGCAAACCATTTATTGCACATAAAGCATATTTTGCTGGTAAGTTAAAAGTTAGAGATGGCAAAGAGTGGAAAAAAGCCCAATGTGTTGATTGTCATAAGTATGTCGGACATTATGAACTAGAGAAGCATCTTCCAGCTCCAATTGAAGATACTTCAGATTATGCAGAATAGGAAGGATTAGATTATGAATAAAACACTAAAAATAGCACTAATTGTAGTAGTAGTCCTTATAGCCATAACTGTCATTTTTGGCGGTGATAAAATAGGAAAGTTTTTTGAGATAAATAAAAATATCGCAACAAATTTAGCAAAAGATCCTCACTCATTCTATCATGATGAAGGGCATGAGGATAGTATGACTAAAGAGTATATTAAAAATAATACTGGGACAACCAATATGATAAAGGAAAAAGAGCTTCCTCAAGCTTTTCAACCTTTTAAAGAAGTCATTCATCCGCCTTTTGGTCAGGGAGCTTGTCATGTCTGCCATGCCCCTAAGAAAGATAAAGTTGCTGCACTAGTTACAAAAACAGTTGAAAGTCTTTGCTACAAATGTCACCCACCAGTGAAGAAGGTAGATAGGGAGCTAAATTGTAACAAATGCCATAGCCCTCATCATGCTGACAAGAAAAAACTAGTAAGAAATAAGGTTATTGAAGAGGAGTGTCCAGCTGGTGAATTTCAAGATCCAACAGGGACTACAATAAAAAGAGAAAAAAGAAGTATTCACTAAAGAGCTTTTGCTCTTTAGTAGATAGGATAGCTTATGGCAAAAAATATTAAATTAATCATTTTAACTCTAATAATAGTTTTTTCAGTTATATTTTTTATAAAATATGATGTTGGAACAAAATTTGGTAAATTTGTAGTCATAATGGGAAATATTATGACAAATTTACAAAAAGATCCTCACTCATATTACACCGAAGGTATAGATTTAGATGTAAGTGAAGAAGAGTTAAGAGATATTAATATTACAAAAATTGCTGAAGATTTTAAAACTGGGCAGAGAGAAAAAATTGAAGGATTATTAGAAAAGGTTAAAGAATTAGAAATTAAGCTTGCTTCAAAAAATAAGTTAGATAGCGAACTTGCAAAGTTACAAGAAGAACAAGAAGTAATAGCGATGCAAGAGCATGCAACCGAAGAAAAGATGTTGCATCACTCAAAAATCGATGCAAAAGTTACAGAACTTGTAAAATTAGAAGATTTACCGCAAAAGTTTAAACCTCTCAAAAAATATCTTCACGAGCCTTTCAAAAAGGGAGCATGTCTCATTTGTCATGATGGAAACAGTGCAGAACCTGGAAAACTTGTAACAAAAAAGAATATAGTCGCACTTTGTTATAAGTGTCATCCTCGAAAAGATAAACAACAATATAAACATAAACCTGTGGAAGACGGTAAATGTTTTAAATGTCACGATCCACATCAATCAAATACTAAAGTTTTACTAAAAGGGAAATCTGTTAATAATCTATGTCTTAAATGTCATGACAAAAATAAGTCAGTTAAAGATATGAAGAAAACTATAAATTTAAATAAAAAATATATACATAAACCTGTTGAAAAAAATTGCTTAGAGTGTCATGAACATCATAATTCAAAATATAAAAAACTCTTAAAATCCAAAGATGGGAATTTAGGGCTTTGTATGAAATGCCACAACAAAAGAAAAATGGATAAAAAATGGATAAATTACAAAAATGTAAAATATCAACACGGTGCGATAGTAGGAAAAGGTAAGAAATGTTTAGAATGTCATGATCCACATGCATCAAATCATAAAAATATATTAAAAAAAGATCAAGTTAAAACCTGTCTTGAGTGTCATAATAAATCTTTAAAATCTGATGAAGATGGTCAAATGATGATGAATATGGCTGAACATTTAAAAACCCATAAGAATTGGCATAAACCAATATCTGATGTAGAAAAAGAGGGTGGATGTGCAGGATGTCATAATCCTCACGGTTCAAACCACTTTAGTATTCTAAAAGAGTCATATACTAAAAAGTTTTATGGTGATTTTTCAAAAAAAGGTTTTATCTGCTTTAAATGTCACAAGATTGATAAAATAAAAAAAGAGTTCACTACAAAAAGTACAAAATTTAGAGATGGAAAGGTAAATCTTCACTTTTTACATATTAATGATAGAAAAGGCAGAACCTGTAGAGCTTGTCATGATGAACATGCGTCTAAGCATCCAAAGCTGATAAGAGACTATACAGTATTTGGCGGAGTAAAATTTCCACTAAGATATATAGAAACTAAAAATGGAGGATCGTGTCAACCAGCATGTCATAAGAAATTTTCTTACGATAGGGTTAATCCAATTGGTATAAAAAGATAAAGGGAAAAGCGTGATAAAAGAAAAAATTTTGGGAAAATATTTAGTTTTATTTATGTTTGCCCTGCTTTTAAATATAAATGCTAAAGAGACTCAACCCATAAAAATATTAGAACCACAAACTAATACAGTTTTTCAAAAAAACACTCTTACAGTTGTTGTTAAAATAATTGATAAGAACATTGATAAGATAAAAATATATTCAAATAATGGTACTATTTATGAAAATAATATTACAAAAAAGAGAGATACCTATTGCACATTAGTATCTCTAGATTTTGGTGAAAATACAATATTTGTAAGGGCTTATTCAAAAGGAAAAAAGAGATTTGAATCGCTAATAGAATCATATTATAAATTTCCTGTCTATAAAAGATATAAATATTCACCAAAAGGTTATGAAAACAACTATTTTCATACAACAAAAAATGAAAAAGCATGTAAAAAATGCCATAAAATGAATTCTAATGAAAAAAAAGGATTTGCATTTTTAGATCCTAAAGAGTCAAATTGCTACAATTGTCATCAAAGTTTATTAAAATACCAAGATGCCCATGCACCTGCGGTAAATTGGGTATGCAGTACTTGTCATGAAAAAACACATTCAAAGCTAACAAAATACCCTGTCCCATTAGAAATCAATAAAGCTTGCATACATTGTCATAAAAAGTTTCAGCAATCATTTAGGTCAAAAAAATATAAGCACGATCCAGTAATTATAGGTATATGCGATAGATGTCATAACCCACACTCCTCACCAAATAAATACTTCATAAGACTTACTCCAAACAAACTATGTACAAGTTGTCATGAAGGAAAAGGACGAACAACTAAAAAAGAAGGTACAAATTGTGCAGCTTCTAGCGAAAGTAGTTGTGTAAAATGTCATAACCCTCATGCATCTGATAAACCATATTTTTATGAACCAGGTCGTCAAGATAAGAAGAAAGATAAACCTAGAGGATTATGGTTAGAGTGATTTAATAAAAGTATAAATTCTTAACATAAGAGAGATTAAACTTAATGAGCCTCATCTAGCTTTTTGTGAGGCTCATCATCGAAAACAAGAAACAAGGTATGGCATATCACCATATCTTGCCTATTTTCTATATAATTAATTTACCTTTTTAACCTTTACACTTTTATAGAGTCCAGTTTTGCCATATGCCAACATAGAAATTACTGCAATAGTTGCTATCACATAAAATATCCAAGTAGGAATTGGTACAGGATCACCGCCAGCGTATGAGTGCATCCCTGCAAGATAATAGTTTACCCCAAAGTAAGTCATAATAACAGAGGAATATGATACTACAGATGCAACAGCAAATATATACGGGGTACTTAATTTTGGTACAAATCTAAGGTGGAGAACAATAACATAAACAAAAATTGTCACCAAAGTCCAAGTCTCTTTTGGATCCCAGCCCCAATATCTACCCCAACTTTCATTTGCCCAAACACCTCCTAAGAAGTTACCTACAGTTAAAAGAGAGATACCTAGTATCATAGACATTTCATTGATTCTTGTTGCCTCTTTAATATTCATTACAATTTGTTCCCTAACTTCTGCCGAACCTTTTTTACTCATCATAATAAAAAGAATAAGAGTAATAAAACCTAAAAGTGTACTAAGTCCCAAAAACCCATAACTTGCGGTAATTACTGAAACATGAATTGTTAACCAATATGATTTTAACACTGGAACAATATTTGTTATTTGCGGATCAAGCCAACTTAAATGTGCTGTAAAAAGTGTCAAACCTGCAAAAATTGCAGTTGTAGCAACAGAAAAATCAGACTGCCTTGCAAAAGACAATCCTGCAAGAACGGTTGTCCATGAAATATATAGCATAGCTTCATATCCATTACTCCAAGGTGCATGAGCCCCAATATACCATCTAAGTCCAAGGTTTATAGTATGAGCTATAAAGCCAAGTGTCATAATAATTATGATAACTTTTGTTATAAACTTTGTATTAAGTTTTGGTCTTACTAATCTTACAAAAATAAACATCAACAGTATAAGTCCAGAGATAAGATATACAGGTGTTAACTTATTAAAAATATCAAGGCTATTATATAAAACCTCTAATTTAACTCTTAAGTCACCAGGCATTACCTCCGAACCAACTCTTGACTGATACTCTTTAATTGCTTCAACTGCTTTATCAGCACTATTCCAATTACCTTTATCCATACCTTCTGAGATGCCATGAAAATAATTTGACAATAGAGTTTGTAATGTTTTTCTTGTACCAGCAGAAATATCTTTTACAATCTCTGCTGGTGTATGCCACTTATTGTTGTGAGCATTTTCATAAGGAAACGCTCTTAGCATATCTCCTTGATAAACCATATATGCTACATTAACTCTTTCGTCTACTTTAATAAGATCTTTATCAAATTTATCTCTTTCGGCTGGTTTTTTTCTATGGGCATCACTTACCGCGTCCCCTATTTTATACTCACCTTTTGCATTAAATATATCGTTAAAAGCAAAATATTTTTGATCTTCACTCATACCAAAAAGAGATTTTACTTCAGGATGAGTGGCTTTTATCATATCTACATTCTGCCAATATTGGGCTTTTGAAAGCATACCTAGTAAAACTTGATTATGATTAAGCCCAAAAAATGATGATTTTCCAGATATTTTATTTATTACATCGGTTGAGATAGTATCAATAGGCTTCATCCGCCCTCCTCTATCTTGTATAATTATGGTTCCGAAATTTTTAGCATGATCTGCGTCAACTTTAGTTATATACTCTACAATTTCTTCTTGAGTTAGTACACTCTGTCCATTTCCTTGTGCTTGTAAGGGCTGTGCAAAAGACAATAATGACAACAATGAGGCAATCATAACAAAACCGCCAATATTACCATATCTAGTACGAGCCAATTTTCCAAATCTACTATAAGGACTTATCAAGTTTAAGAAAAATCCTATAGCTAAAAGTGTATAACCAATATATGTGGGCCATTTTCCAGGGTCATGATTTACTGATAAAATCGTACCCTTTTCATCTTGATCATAAGAGGATTGAAAAAATTTATATCCTCCATATGAAAGTGTATTATTCATATATATTTCATATGGCATATTTATACCATTTTCCTTGTCTATTAAAACCACTTTACTTTTATAAGAAGATGGACTCATAGACCCAGCATACTTATCCATTACAAACTCCTCTAATTTAAGTGAAAAAGGTAAATACAACTCTTTTGAACCCCACTCCAATGTCAAGTCCAAATCATCCATTTTTATATTTGAAGCATAACCTTTGAATCTCTGCCCCATACCCATCAAAGCAACCTCTTTTACTTTATCCTTGTATTCAACATTTACTATAAGTGCAGATAAACCATCTTGTGTCTTTAAATCTACCTTATCACTTTCTCTATCTTTAGAGACAATTTTAACAGCACCTTTTTTATAAATCTCTTTTGGAACAAAGTTTACACCATCAATCGTGTAAAGCATCTTGGATTGAAATTCATGTTCAATATTTGCCTTCATTGTACCTTTTTTCTGAGTAGCCATTTTAAACCAATCTATATCTCTATTTGAGATAAAATAAAATTTATCATCTCTATTATAAATATGAATGTATCTATTACTTTTAATCGGTTTTTGATTTAGATAAAAAACAAACGGTCCAATTTCGGTAAAATCTTTATCTCTAATGAAAAAAGTTTCAGGACCTGCTGGTGTCGTAACAACAAGTGAAACAACAGGTTTTCCATTTGGTGTTTCAACGGCCGCTCTAATAGCACTTTTTATAAAATCTTTATATGTAATACTAACTCTCTCTCCATCAACATCAATTCGTTGTTCAAAACTATTACTTCCCATGTATGATAAATAGATAACTCTCTCGTTTAAATACTCTGTATTACCTTTTGTAACTTTTGTTTGTAAAAATGCCTCTGATGAAAGCATTCTATTTACAGTATCACCTTCTCTGATATGCATAACACCCTCATATCCTGCATATCTTGTCAGTGCTGCACCCAAAAGAACTACTAAAAAACCAGCATGAAATATAAAAGAAGGTAGTTTTTTAATCTTCCAAGTCTTAAATTTTATCATATTACCTATCAGATTGATAGCCAAAACTAACTGAAGTAATTCAAACCACCTAGTTCTAAATACAACAGCCCAAGCTGTCTCTGTACCATAATCATTTTCTATGAATGTAGCTGCAGCAATAGCTATTGCATAAATAGCAGTAAGCGTCAACATAAGTTTCATAGAAATTATAAATGACCATATTTTGTTAATTGTCCCCACAATTTCCCCTTGTTTTATTATTTTAAGAAAGGATTATACATTACTTTTGTTTATAAAATGTAAATAACAATAATCTATCTTATTCTTCTTGTTTTTTCCTAAGTAAGTAACTATCTGTGACTCAATTTATAATGAAAATTTAAAAAACTCTTCTTATTTGTACATAGATATTTTTTCGACCATAGCCATTATTAAAATCATTAAGTCTATTTTGATATCTCATACCTGAAGTAAGAGTAGTTTGCCTAATTATATAATCAAGACCTATAAATGTTCTATACTCTATAGAATCTGATAATAAATCACTACTTGCTCTTGCAGTTGATTTAAAAATCATACCTCTTAAAATTCTGTATCTAAAGCCAATATTTGCATCAGCATATACTCTCTCTGAAGTTCCTGACTTAAAATAATTTAAACCAAAACTTGAGTTAAATCTTCCATTATATCCAAGCATTGTATTATAATTTATCCTTTGAGACAAAGTAAAATATTCTCTATCAATGTCAGAATAAGTTACTACTTGATTATTTTGAAAAGATTGAATAACTCTACTATACGAACCTCTAAGAGAAAATGTAAAATCAGGTGTAAATCTTGTTATCAAAGCACTAGCAACTGTATATCTTCCTACATCCTCACCAATATCAGAATGGTATCCATAATATTGAGTATTAAAATTAAGATTTGAGTTAATACTCTCCATTCTTTTTGAAAATCCTGCACCCAAACCATACGAAACAGAGTTCCTATTTAATGTTAAATCATCAATAGCACTATACTCTTTACTTGAACTTCCTCTATCAGCTTTAAGTTCACTTTCACCATTTATATAATAACTAGCAGTATCACTAAGCTGCTTATTGTATGCTAGTCCAAATTTTACTGAACCAGAATTTTGTTGATAAGTGTCACCACTTAAATCAAAAAGTGTAAAACCATGACTTGTTGTTAAATTAGGAGTTATCTTGTAATTACCACTTCCATAGACTGTAAGAGTATCTGAACTGCTAGCTTGATATTTTAAACTCTGAGCTAAAACACCAAAGGAAGCATTATATTTTGAAGATGGATGCCAATATGCATCTAATCCAACAGTAGCTGCTTTCATATTAAATCTATCATTACTATAATATTTCAAATATGATCTAGTATTAAAAAATTTACTTGGCATCCAATTAAAATCTGCTCTTACTTCACTATATGTATCTCTCCATTGACTTACTTTTCTTGAATTGATATTGGTACGAGTATAACTAGTTACATTATGATTTAGACTAAGTGCATAATAAGCTTTTTCTAGATTTCTATATAATTTTACAGAATAACTGCTATCTTCTCTATTTTCAGCAGCCGTGAAGTGTGTATTATTCATACTTGAGTTGTATATGTTATATTGAATTGTATAATCTTTAACTAAGAGAGAGCCATATAAACCATATTTAAATATATCTTGTGCTGAAAGAGAGTTTCCTAGTGATAAAAGACTTAATACTGGTGTATCTACTTTCTCTATAAAAACGGTAAAAGGATATTTTGAGCCTTGTATAACATTCAAATATGCTCTATAGTTAAAATCTTGTATATCAGTACTTCTTGTCTCATTTATAAGAGAAGTAGCAGAAGAATTATTAAAATATAGCCCACCAGAAACATCATATGTTAAAAGATTTGGACTATAATAATAATTCTCATATCCAACTTGATATCTTTGAATATGAGTCGAGGTACTCATACTTGGAGAATCTGTTTCTTCTTGGAGAAATGTATATTCAAGCATACCATATAAACCTCTAGCTTTAAATACACCATTATATGCAATTGCAATTGTACTACTTAACAAAACAAATGCTCCGCCTATTAGTAGTTGCTTTTTATTAAGTATTATCATTTGCCTTTACCCTCTTACTTTATTAATAACTTTATCTTTGTATGTCTGCAACTAATTTAAGTTTTTCTAATAGTTTATCTTCCCTTTTATTCTCAGTTGTTGCTATTAACTCTTTTTCTAGCTTTCCTTTTGTTGCTTCAAATGATATTAATCTTTGTGGTTTTTTTTCTTCTACATATGCCAAATAAAATCCTCTATCATTTTCAATAATTTCACTCATTTGTCCAGATTCTAATTTATAAACTACATTATCAACATCTGGTTCAAGCATACCCTTATGTATATAACCCATATCACCGCCTTTTATACGGCTCATAGCATCTGAATACTCTGTAGCGATATCGGCAAAATTTGAACCCTCTTTAATTTTCTTATATGCTTCATCAACTTTTTTTCTAGCCTTTTGCTTTCCTTTTGGGTCTGTTGGATCATTTCTGATGTATATCAATCTAACTCTTACTTTTTCAGGCTCTTTAAATTTAAACTTATTTTTTTTATAATACTCTTTTAACTCTTCTTCAGTAAAAGAGGCTTTGATCTCTTTTTTATAAAATTTATCCATAATAAGATCAACTTCAAGTGCATTCCTAAAACTTTCATAGTCAAAACGAGCTTTTTTTAGAGATGCTAAAAAACTTTTTTTATCTCTAAAAGGCTTTCTTATTCTTTTCTCTTGCTCATCTATCTCACTCTTACTAACTTTTATACCAGATTTTATCGCATATTGCAAAATAAGTTTTTTATCTATAAGCTTGTCCAAAGCTTCATCTTTTAGACCATCTCTCTTCTCATCGGTAACACCTGCGTGAAAAAAAGTTCTTGGAACCAAAACATCAATAGCTCTCTCAAGCTCCACTTTTTTTATAACTTCTCCATTTACTTTAGCAACCACATTATCAGAAGTGACTGGAGCTATTTCCGCATAGATGGGCATAAAAGAGCACATAACTCCAACAGCAAAATATAATAACTTTTTCATAAAACAACTCTCCAATTTAATTTTCCAATAATTTTCTTATAACTTTTTCTTAAAATTTAAGCATATCTTTTTCTAATTTCTCTTCTCTAGGAAATTGTGACGGAATATCTAGTGGTACACGCTCAATCTTTTCTACTTTTTTTACCTTTTTAGGCTTATACTCTTTAAGTTTTTTATACTCTTGTGGATTTTTTCTTTTCCACTCTTCACTAACATATTGAAAAACTTGAACAGCCCCTCTTAGTCCATCTACTATATATATTTTGTCATTCTCATCTATATTTAATCCAGAAAGTTGGATAAATGTCCCTGGTGTTTTTTGCCAATGTCCGCCAAAATAGATTAGCAATCTTCCTTTGTCATCAAATACCTGTATATGATTAAAAGCAGCATCAGCTATATAAATATGCCCCTCAGTATCCACAGCTATACCTTTTGGTCTCGCAAACATACCAGCACGATCACCAATTTGACCAAACTTATTTATAAACTCACCATCTTTGTCAAATATCTGAACTCTAAAGTTTTGAGTATCTGAGACAACAACATTTCCATTCCTTGAATCAATAGCTATATTAGTTGGAAAGTTAAAATCTCCAGCAGCACTTGTTCCTCTTTTACCAAATTTAAATAACTGTTTACCATCAAGAGAGTAAACTTTTATATCGTGTGCTTTTGTATCTACGACATATAATCTATTTAGTTTTCTATTTATTGCCAAACCAGTAGGTCTTCTAAGCTCATTTTTTTTACCAATAGCAAATATAAGCTTACCCTCAGGACTATAACCATAAACTTTTTTTAGTTTAGTATCACTCACATAAACATTATTGTTACTATCGTGAGCAATTCCAGTTGGAGACATAAGCTTCCCCTCTGACTTATCTCCCAACATAGTTACCTTTTTGCTTTTTGTATCAAAAACAAAAACAACACCAACTGCAGAATCTGCAACATACATTTTGTCGCCAATACCATTCACTCCATATGGCTTAGCAAGCCTTCCTGCAGCCATTGCACTCTCTTTACCTATAAATATATCAAGTGCTTTTGTCTCCTCAAATGTATTAGATCCTTCATATGTATCAATATAAAAAATCTTAGGCTCTTCCGGTGGTGGAGGAATAATTAAAGTTGCTTTTTCAACTTTTTTAGTACTACATGCCACAAAAACGAATGAAAGTAAAACAATTGTTACCAACTTAACTACTAATTTAAATGAAAGATTCAAGACTTGCTCCATAATTTAATTTTTTTATTTCAGGTATTCTAACTTATTTATTCTTATGTTAGTATAAATAAATGTTATTTACCAACTTTTATTTACTTTAAATTTAAAAAGGGAGAAAAATTTACACACTATAATAAAATTTTATAATTTAATTAAGCTAAAGATCCTATAAAATTTTTGTTGGATAATGAAAAAAATGGATAGTTATTTAAATGCGAGTTAATATAGGACAAGAATTAAATTCTTGTCCAAAAGATACTTTATTACTTAGCGTGGCAAGTTAAACAAAGAGCACTACCAGTATTAGTGTTTCTTAAGAAAGTTGGGTTTCTAGTACCGTCACCTGCAGCAACATTTTCTGTACTATGTGGATCATGACAAGTACCACACTCAACCTTTCCATCTCTCAAAAGTGATCCAACAGTTGTATATGAACCCCAGCCTACACCTGGAAGTG
>JAMONX010000059.1 GCA_027066435.1 Campylobacterales bacterium | reverse complement strand
CTAGTACCGTCACCTGCAGCAACATTTTCTGTACTATGTGGATCATGACAAGTACCACACTCAACCTTTCCATCTCTCAAAAGTGATCCAACAGTTGTATATGAACCCCAGCCTACACCTGGAAGTGGAGTATCAAGAGGAACTAAAGATGCACGACCAGGAATATAATCTATAGAGATTGGGTGATCATTTTGTAATTTACCTGCATCATTTGCTATATTGTAAAGACCTGATAATGAACCAGTTCTACCACCAGTTATCAATGTACCAACATTACCACCAAGAACTCCACCAGTTCCAGGAGCATTAACAACAGAGTTTACAGCACTTACACCATCATGACAACTAAGACACGCAAGTGATACCATTGATGGAGTATCTGCTGTTTCAGTTCCTGCTAATGTTTTTCCATACATTGTAAATGCACCTGCATCTGGAATTGGTTTATTCCATAATGGTGCTCCAATCATATCAGTGTTTGCAGCATGTGGTGTATGACAATATACACAAATTCTTGCATCATTGTTACCACCACCTGCTCCACCACCAGATAAATCATGCTTAGAACCAACGATTCCAGCAGACGCAGAAGTTGTACCTAGTAAAAGTGCTGCAACTGTTGCTGCACCTAAAACGCTTTTGAAATTTCTCATAATAAGTCTCCCTTAATTTTGTTTACAAGGAAATTATTACATGTTTCTGTAAAGATAGTGTAAAAATATTTACTTTGTTTTATTTTTTTATCTTATACTGCGAAAAGGTATGTTTTATTTTACAAAATAAATTTTTATGAGTTTCTTTACTGTAAAATTATGAATTGTGGATTAGGTTATATTAAAAGGATAAAGAATACTTAGAGCTTCAAATTGGATATTTTATAAGATAATAATCTGCAAGATTAAATCTTACAGATTATTTAGTAATTTTACTACTTAGCGTGGCAAGTTAAACAAAGAGCACTACCAGTATTAGTGTTTCTTAAGAAAGTTGGGTTTCTAGTACCGTCACCTGCAGCAACATTTTCTGTACTATGTGGATCATGACAAGTACCACACTCAACCTTTCCATCTCTCAAAAGTGATCCAACAGTTGTATATGAACCCCAGCCTACACCTGGAAGTGGAGTATCAAGAGGAACTAAAGATGCACGACCAGGAATATAATCTATAGAGATTGGGTGATCATTTTGTAATTTACCTGCATCATTTGCTATATTGTAAAGACCTGATAATGAACCAGTTCTACCACCAGTTATCAATGTACCAACATTACCACCAAGAACTCCACCAGTTCCAGGAGCATTAACAACAGAGTTTACAGCACTTACACCATCATGACAACTAAGACACGCAAGTGATACCATTGATGGAGTATCTGCTGTTTCAGTTCCTGCTAATGTTTTTCCATACATTGTAAATGCACCTGCATCTGGAATTGGTTTATTCCATAATGGTGCTCCAATCATATCAGTGTTTGCAGCATGTGGTGTATGACAATATACACAAATTCTTGCATCATTGTTACCACCACCTGCTCCACCACCAGATAAATCATGCTTAGAACCAACGATTCCAGCAGACGCAGAAGTTGTACCTAGCAAAAGTGCTGCAACTGTTGCTGCACCTAAAACGCTTTTGAAATTTCTCATAAAATAACTCTCCTAATTTTTGTTTAGATGAGAATTATTGCATGTTTATGTAAAAATAGTGTAAAAAACAACAGCTTAAACACTAAAAGGTTTGCAAAATCAAAATATAAATCTTACAAGCCTTTAACTATAAGATACTTTACTACTTAGCGTGGCAAGTTAAACAAAGAGCACTACCAGTATTAGTATTTCTTAAGAAAGTTGGGTTACTAGTACCGTCACCTGCAGCAACATTTTCTGTACTATGTGGATCATGACAAGTACCACACTCAACCTTTCCATCTCTCAAAAGTGATCCAACAGTTGTATATGAACCCCAGCCTACACCTGGAAGTGGAGTATCAAGAGGAACTAAAGATGCACGACCAGGAATATAATCTATAGAGATTGGGTGATCATTTTGTAATTTACCTGCATCATTTGCTATATTGTAAAGACCTGATAATGAACCAGTTCTACCACCAGTTATCAATGTACCAACATTACCACCAAGAACTCCACCAGTTCCAGGAGCATTAACAACAGAGTTTACAGCACTTACACCATCATGACAACTAAGACACGCAAGTGATACCATTGATGGAGTATCTGCTGTTTCAGTTCCTGCTAATGTTTTTCCATACATTGTAAATGCACCTGCATCTGGAATTGGTTTATTCCATAATGGTGCTCCAATCATATCAGTGTTTGCAGCATGTGGTGTATGACAATATACACAAATTCTTGCATCATTGTTACCACCACCTGCTCCACCACCAGATAAATCATGCTTAGAACCAACGATTCCAGCAGACGCAGAAGTTGTACCTAGTAAAAGTGCTGCAACTGTTGCTGCACCTAAAACGCTTTTGAAATTTCTCATAATAAGTCTCCCTTAATTTTGTTTACAAGGAAATTATTACATGTTTCTGTAAAGATAGTGTAAAGAATAGTTTACCTATATAACATTTAGTTTACTTTTTTGAAATTTGATTCACAGATTGTAAGTCCCTCTAAAAAAAGCTTTAATATAGAATCAGGACAACTACGATAATTTTTAGTTCCCTCTTTTCTAAACAGGGAACTTAACTCACTTTTTGTTATATCTATCTCTACTGCTTGAAAAATAGCATATAAGTCAGCCTCTTTAAGTTCATATGCAATGCGAAGTTTTTTAAGAATAAGATTGTTATTTAAACGAACCTCTTGGTTATTAGAAGTTTTTTTATTATTTTCTCCTCTTTTGTAGGCAATCAATCCATCCAAAAAAGCTCCAAGAGCGGCATACCCACAATCCAAAAATTCTTTATCATCTAAATCTTTTAGATAACCACTCAAAGTATTTGGCTTTACCTCAAAGCCTCCGAGCTTAAAAATTTCAACCATTGTAGTTTCATCAACGCCTAATAACTTGTAACAGGATATTAAAATATTATTATTTGTCATGATTATTCAATATTTGTATAGACTGCTAAGACATCTTCATCATCTTCAATCTTATCAATTAGTTTATCTGCATCATTCATCTGCTCTTCACTGAGAGTGATAGAGCTATTTGGAACTCTTTTAAGTGTTGATTTTGTTACATCTATATTCATTTCATTCAAAGCACTACTAAGAGTCCCAAAGTTTGTATAATTTGCATAGATAGTTACATTATCTCCATCTACTTCAAGCTCCTCTAGTCCAAAATCGATAAGCTCTAACTCCAACTCCTCAATATCCATCTCACTACTTTTAGTAAATTCAAAAACTGCTTTTCTTGAAAACATAAATTCTAAAGAACCATTATCAAGTGGTTGTCCACCATTTTTGTTAAAGTAATTTCTGATATTTGCAACTGTGCGGGTATTGTTATCTGTCGCTGTTTCTATAAAGATGAGTGAACCGTGAGGTCCTTTTCCCTCATAGCTTATCTCTTCTATCTGACTACTATCTTTGCCACTTGCTCTTTTTATAGCAGCTTCAATATTGTCTTTTGGCATGTTTTCTGATTTTGCATTTTGTATGGCGGCACGAAGTTTTGGATTCATATCAGGTTCCGCACCCTCTTTTGCAGCTACTGTAATTGCCTTTGAAAGTCTTGGGAAAACTTTTGACATTTTATCCCATCGTTTCTCTTTTGCAGCTTTTCGATATTCAAATGCTCTGCCCATTAATTTATCCTATATAATTGATTTAAATTGTATTGTATTATAAATGGACTTGAAGATGCATGCAATAACTATTGCATGCTATATATGTAGGATTATTTACCACAATCTTTTAATGTAGCAGGCTGTAATTTTTCATTCCCAACTGGTAACAACGGAGCATCTTTAAAATTGCTATAATCACAAGTTACACAAATTTCTGGTTCTACCACAACTTTTTTTACATACTTTTTCTTTGGACAGCAATTGTTAAGTTTCTGTGTTGAACCATCACTATTTACAATAACCCAAGATGCTTGAGCATTTGAAACTAAAAAAACACCCAAAACAAATATACCTAATAACTTTCTCATTTTCTACTCCTTAAAATTTTATTTTCACTCACTAAATCGACATAAATTAAAATCATTTTAACATAAAAGTTAAAAAACTTCATATACCAAAATAAATATCCAACATAAGATATGCAAAATCAGTGAAAACAGTACTGCTGTTGCACCAATATCTTTTGCACTTTTAGCTAATGGATGAATTTCCTTTGTTACAAGATCAACCACATTTTCAATTGCAGAATTTAAAAGTTCAGCTATAAAGACTATAAATAGAGTCACAAATAAAATCAATTTATAAGCTAAATCAACAGGTAATAAAATTATAAAAAGAATGCTAAAAAAGCTAAAGAAAAGCTCTAATCTAAAAGAACTTTCAGTCTTTACAACATGTATTAAACCTTCAAGTGCATATATACCATTTTTAAAAAGTGAATATTTTGGTTTATTATTCATTATTATTAAATACCTTGTTTATTAATCTAGTGTATAATGATATCGAAATTTATAAAAATATAAGAAAAGCTAATCTTTTTCTAATTAAGACTAATTTTATCTTATTTAGTTATAATTTCATCGTTTTAAAAAATTTAAAAACAAAAAGGAATATAAAATATGGCAACTGTAACATTAAAAGGTAATGAGTGTAATTTAGCTGGAACTGAACTAAATGTAGGTGACGCTGCTCCACAAACAACTGTAGTAAATTCTGAGGGATTAGCTGATAAAGTAGTTGGAGGTTCTAGTGATAAAGTACAACTTCTTGTTGTAGTACCTTCATTAGATACTCCTGTATGTGCATCTGAGACTAGAGCATTTAATGAAAAAGCTGCTGGAATTGACGGAGTTGATGTGACTGTTATCTCTATGGATTTACCATTTGCTGCTGGTAGATTTTGTACAGCTGAGGGAATTAGCAACTTAACTGTAGCATCTGATTTTAGAAACAAAGATTTTGCAAACAATTATGGTGTACTTATCGCTGATGGTCCATTAGCTGGTGTAACTGCAAGAGCAATTTTTGTTGTTGGTAAAGATGGAAACATAACTTACAAAGAGCTAGTTGGTGAAATCACAGCTGAGCCTGAGTACGAAGACGCAATAGCTGCTGCAAAAGCTGCAGTTTAATTTTTTATAACTAAAGGATTTTATCCTTTGGTTATTTATTTATACCCTCTCCTATAAAACAACTCAACACCCTGCCCCTGCTTTCCAACTTCAGTTTCGATACTCCACTTGTCTGATAGTTTCTTTTCATATAAAATTGAACTCTCATTTGATCTGTTTTGATAGTAGATAATGCTTTTTCTATTTATCTTTTTACCAGCTTTTATATCTATACCACCAAGAGTGTTTCTATTCATATCTAATCTATCAAGATTAAGCTCCCTTGCCAAATCTTTAGCAATAGCCCTTCCAAAAATCTTTTCAGCAGCTTTGTTTGCACTTGTAGCTGCACCGTCGGTCTCACTTGCACTCATACCAAAAAGCATATAGGAAAATATATCTTTTTTACTCATCATAGGTTCTGAACTAAAAGTAAGTTTTGGTCTATTTTTATCTCCACCAATTGCTATTTTGATGATAACATCCTCTATCTCTTCATAGTTTACATGAAGATCCAAAAGTGGATTTGAACCCTCCTGTCCACGAAATGCTATAGCTCCCTCTTTAATCATAAACCGTTTATCCGCAAAATCATATTCACCATCAATAACATTAACCCGTCCTGTAATTTTAGGCAAATTTCCTAAATCTTTTCTCACATTAATATCTACCTTAAACTCTATCGCTCCAGCGTCTACTTTGTAAAGCATCTCATTTTTTGAACGAATATCAAGGTCTAAAAATGTATTTTCTAAAAAAGAATCAACGGGTTTGGTTTTTTTCTCTTTATCTTTTTTAGTAACAATGATGATATCAGGATCTTTAGAGACATCTAAAAACTGCGACTCATAGTTTATCTCACTATCTGCAAACTCAACAAAACCAGTCACAGCCAACTTATCAGTTGATTGAAATATATCAATAGAGGAGTTAAGTTTTGTATATCCATACCCTTTATAAGCCAAAATCAAATCTTTTATACTCAATTTTCCTGTTGTAACATCCCCTTTTTTCTCTGCTTTATATGTAAGCAGATTGTCAAACTCTATATCAATGAGATTCGCATCTTTACCAAAAGTGATAAGAGCATCTCTTTTTAGTTTTACTTTACGATTTACCTCTTTTGGCTCAAAATCTTTTAACTCAAAATCAAAGTTTTTTATCAAAACTCTATCTTTATTATAAAAGCTCAAAATATTTAAATCATACAAACTACCATCAGCAAATTTAATCTTAGGAGAGATAAGAGTTATCTTTGCATCTTCTCCCTCCATATTTGCCTTTAAATCTAACTCTCCATCTACTTCTACTCCAACTTGAAGTGGGTATATCTTATTTATCTCTTTTATCAATTTATCTATTGAGCCAACTGTTACATTTGCATCTATATAAAACGGGTCAAACTTTACATCTGCAAAAGCATTTATCGCCCTATTTTTGATAATAGCTTTTGCTCCATTTGCATCTTTATCAACATCTACATACATTTTAAAATCTTTTGCTTGTATAGTTAAGTTTGAAATTTTTATATTATCTTCATCTATATAGATATCAAAATCATCTGTGAAGATATTGTTTTTATCATATTTTAACCCACGGACTTTGTTTGTGAATTTTGCCTCTTTGCTTGAGAGTTTATAATATCCATCACTTTTAAGATTTATAAAACTCTTCCTAAGTTCTCTTGGAACATCTTTATAGATTTTTCCTATATAGATTTTCTTAGTATCTAAGTTTATATCAAATTTATCAAAATCAACACTTTTGGCTAAAAGAGAGAGTTTTGGAGATTTTATCCTTGCATCTAACTCTTTTAAAGAACCTATCGCACTTATATCTATATCACCAAGTGATGAGAGATCAACTCCCTGATAGGACTTTGAATCCTTAAGAAAAAGTTTAAAATCATATTTTAGAGTGTTGTTTATATCATCAATATTTAGTGATACTTTTGCATCTGAGTTTATCTTTGCAATAGTTGTATCTATATCAGCAAAAAGAAGTGCATCTAACTCTTTGGTTTTTAAGTTAAAATTTGCGTTAGAGTCGTAGATGCGAGGTTTTATCTTTATATTATCATATATGAGTTCGCCATCTAATCCATATAAAGCTTTTAGTTTTTTTGCATCTCCGGCTACTTTTAGAGCAACAGTTGTAGGTTTTGTCACTTCAACACCAAACTCTTTGAAGTTATATTTTTGTGCGATGATATCTATATCGCCTTTATAGATAAGTGTGTTATTTATATCTTTCGTGTTTGCTTTTATAGTGGTATTTAAATTTACACTTGCAACATTTGAGTCGATATCAGCTAAAATTTTTGCATTTAAGAGACCTTTTTGAATACTATATGAGCTATTTATATCAAAGAGTTTTGGCTCTATCATTATGTCGTTATAGCTAAATTTACCTTCACTAAGATTTGCTAAAAGATCTAAATTTTTAAAATCTCCATTTAGAGTAAGTATAAACTGTGGCATCTTTTTAATGGTAATGTTTTGCTCATCTAGTTTTACTTTTAGGTAATTTTCTGAAGGAATCACATAAGAACTTAAATCAACTTTTAGTGAATTGTTTATATCATTGGAATTTAAAAAGAGTGTTCCATCAAGGTTAAAATTAGCCAAATTAGAGTCAATTTTCGAAATTATCTTTGCATCTAAATTACCATCTTTTAGAGAGTAGTTTGAATCAAGATTTAAACCTTTTAAATTGACAACGATATCATTATAGCTAAAATTCCCATCATCAACGATAAGCTTTGAAGCTATATTTTTCAAATCTCCACTAGCTTTTAGATTTAACTCTGGCAGTTTCTTAATCGTGATATTTTGCTCAGCTGTATATTTTGTAAGATAAGGTTTTTTAGGGTTTATAGTTGAGTTTAAATCAAAAAATAGTGTATTGTTCAAATCATCTATATTTAATAGAGTCCTGTTTGATACCTCTAAATCTAAAACTGAACTATCCACAAAACTAAACAAAGTTGCATCTAAATCCCCTTTCTCTATATCAAAGATAGCTGTTAAGTTTAAATCATCTAAGTTTGCATCTATATCTTGATATCTCAATTTTGCATCTTCTACTCTTACAATAGCTTTTAGGGATTGATAGTCTCCATTTGCATCTACTAAAATTTTTGGACTCTTTTTAACTGTTACATTATGCTCTTTTACAAATGTAGACAAAAACTCTTTTTTTGGATTACCATCAAGGTGCATAGTATATTTTTCATCTTTTATATCAGCTTTAAGTAGAGCAACTATAACATTGCTATCAATTGATGCAGAGATTGAGGCATTGATATCTTTTTTCATATCGTATGAGAGATTATCTACATCTAAAGTTAGAGAGTCTACAACATACTCTTGATAGTGTAAATCAACCACATTTAAATATGCACTATCAACAATGACTCTCTTTATAAAGAGTTCACCTTCTGAGCTTTTTTGCTTACTCTCATTTGAATCTTGACCTAGTGTCTCTAAAAACTCTTTATCAATCCAAAGATTTGAAAGATTTACCTCATTTACATATAAAGTACCCTCTTTTAAAGCTAAAAAATCAACCTTTAACTTTAAATCACCTTTGACTTTGTCTTCATAATTGAACTCTTTTATATCTAATCCATCAAAAAGGTTACCTTTTATATCTCTATATTTAACATCTAGCCCACTTTTTGAGATAGCTAATGAAGCTGTCTTATTTAACATCGTTTCACTGTTTAGTATAAAAAATATAGAAGCGATTAAAATTACTAAAAAGAGTAATAAAGCCAATAAAATCTTAAGAATAGTTTTCAAAATACCTGTCCTATGCTGATATGAAATGTCCAATCACTTTGTCCTCTTGGAAAACCAAAGTCAAGACGAAATGGACCAATAGGAGTCAAATAACGAACACCAAACCCAAAACTATCATAAAACTTATCATCAAATTTTTGAGGCTCCAAACTAAGCATCGAACTATCATAAAAACCAACTAACGAAAACTTAGAAAAAACTTCATACCGAACTTCACTTAGCAAATCTATAAGCGATACACCACCTCTTGGAACTCCTTTTGCATCTTTTAAACCAAGTTGATGAAATTCATATCCTCGGTTTGTAAATGATCCACCTGTGTAAAAGCGTTTAAAAGTAGGAACATCATTATCTATCATCCCAACTCTTGTCTTAAATCCAAAGGTGAGTTTGTTAGCAAAATAACTCTTTATATATCTAAGCTCTATCAATGATTTTATATAATCAAAATCAGAACCTATCGCCTTATCTGACCTCTCTATATATAAAGATGCATAATAACCACTTTTTGCATTCACTTTTGAATCTCTTTTATCTATCAAAAGCCTATAAAAGAGTGAATTTATAAAGTAGTTTCCACTCTCATCTGATGTACCGTCTATATTTGATTTTATCTCGCTAAGCTCTGTTAAGAGTCCAAAGTAATGTTCAAGCCCAAATATTCTCTTTCCAAATGTAACACGATTTACAATACCTTTTTCACGGTAGCTATCATACTTTGTCAAGTGGTAATTGATTTCATTTTTAAAATCTATTTTACCAACATATGGCAAAATTATACGGGGATTATAGAAGATATTGTACGCTTCATATCCTAAGTTTGATACTTTAAAACCAACATCAAAAACTTTTAAGTTACCAAAAAAGTTTTTATCAATCCAAGAGATTTGTCCTCTAGGACCCGTATCAGTGTTATATCCGATAGAGTTTTTTATAAACTTTGTATCTCCCATCCTAAGCTTTATATTTACAGGAACAGTCGTGTTGTTGCTATCTACTTTTGGCTCAACAAGGATATAGTCATAGATTCCATATTCATAAATTTTGTCATAAGTTTTTTCAAGCTCTCTTATATCATACTTATCACCCTCTTTAAAAGTAATCGCCTCATCTATAATCTCTATCTTGACATCACCACGACCTTCAATTGTAGTTTTACCTAAAATAACACTCTCATTTTTATCAACATTATAATCAAGATTTACCTCATAAACTTCTAAATCAACATACGCCTTTGCAGCTAAAAAATATCTAGGATATCCCTCTTCAAGAAGCCTTCTCTCTAGTATCTTTTTACTCTCTTTAAATCCATCCGTTGTAAAAACATCACCTTCCTTAAAAGGGAGATATTGTTTAAGTTCAGATGCAGGGTAGACTTTTATCTTTTTTATCTTGATAGGTTCATTTTTATTGATATTTATAACTATCTCATCTTTGCCAATAGTAGAGTTTATCTCAGCCTTATAAAATCCATGTGAGTGGAAATAGTCTAAGATAACCTTTTCATAATCATCAACATCATACTCTTCAAAAACTGGGTCATCTCTCCACGGAGTATAAAATGGTGGATAGGGTTTACCAATGACTTTATAGAGGTTTGAACTAGAGAATGTCCCCATAAAAAAATCAATCCCCTCGCCTTTAAACTTTAGGGATTCAAACTCTTTTGCTTGTAGTAAAACAGTAGTAAAAATTAGTAAAAAAATACATTTTCTCATATATAATATATTAACATAAGTTTGATTTAATATCAATTTAATCTATTGAATTATCCTTAGTTTTACATAACCAAATTTATACTTCTCATCTTCTGTTTTTTCAATCTTCAGTGAAATATCTGACAATTTATAATCACCTTTTTTAATAAAGTTTTTTGCATTAAGTACACGACCTAGAGAGATTTGTTTAGCAAGAGTTTCACTGCCCATTGCTGTTGGGTTTGAGATAGAGAGTTCAATCTTTGCATCTTTGTTTCTACTTTTTGCATTTTTTATAAATAATGATATACGACTTTTTGCTCTCTTATCCATAAAAATCTCTTTAGAATTAAATTCAATAATAATCTCTTTTTCACCTAATTTTTTTATATTCTGATCATCTCTAGTTTGATCATTTGCTGCTATCATAGCATTTCCACTAGCTTCTCCACCACTAAAGAGTGACTCATTGCCACCTTTTTCAACTGAAGGTTTTGGTGCTTTTTTCAAAGTTATCATATCTGTTACATCCATGCCACGAGTGAGATTATTTGTAGTTGAGTTAACAGTAGATTCTGAAGGTGCTTTGGAGTTAAACTGCATATAATAAGCGATATTTACAATAGTAACCAAGATAAATAATAACAATACTAAAATTATCGATGAGAAAACATCAACAAAAGGAGGCCATGGATTAAATTCGTCTATTCTTTTTTTTGCTCTAGGCATGTAGATAATCTTTCATACTTTTATACTTCTTATCATCACTTTTTTTAAGACTTTCTACACCCTTTTTGACATCTTTTTGCATAGCTTCCATTGAGTCTAAAAGTTGGAAAAATTCCATTTTGTTATCTTTTTCACTTTTTTGTTGAGCTCTTAAGATAGATGCAAAACCTCTTTGATTCTCTTCATTTAGATTGTCCAGTTTACTTAAATATTGTTGGGTTATTTTTACATTTTGATTTGAGCTTACTGAGATTTTATCCATTGATACTTTCATCGATGTTAAAAGCTCTTTTTGTTGGTTATAACCTTTTTGAACCTGCTCTATTGTCATTAGAAATGCTGTTTTAAACTCTTTGTTTGAATGAGTTAACTCTCTCATCTGTGCGTTTAGCGTTCCTGTTTGTTCTACAAAAACATCCATAAAGCTTTTTTGATGAGCCGCAAGGTTATTTGAAGGGATAACTGCGGTGTTACTCTTTTCATCGGCTTCTAAAGTCTTAGAGTTTAACCAGTTTTCTACACCTGCTAAAAGTGTGGCTTGTGCCTTATTTAAAAGATACCCTTTGATACTTAAAAGTATTGCCGAAATAACTCCAAATAGTGAAGAACCAAAACCAACAGCCATACTACTTAAAGGTCCTGAAAATTCTGCCATAATCTTTCCAATATCAACATCACCACCAGCGAGTGAAGATACGATTTGAGCCATACTTCCAATAGAACCTAAAAGCCCTGTAAAAGTACCAAGAAGACCAATCATAAGTACAGTTCCGATAAAAAAGTTATTGTATCTATTTTGATTGGTAAACTTTTCATCAATCCAGGTCAATATCTCATCTTTGTCACTCTGAGTAAAAAGAAGAACTCCTTTATCAACTCTTGATTTTATCTTATTTGCAATATTTGATGGAAAAATCTTCTCTATACCTTTCATATGTTTAGAGAGATTTTTTTTCTTATACATCAAAACACCAAAAGTTCCTGTTATCATCGTAAGCTCTTTTGAGCCTTGAAAAATCATAAAAGAGCCAATTGATAAAATAGCAACTATTGCAACATTAAATGTTAAGGTTGAGAGAAAAAACTCTGAAAATACCTCTAAATTTGATACAACGATAAAATAGACAAATAACCATAATATAAAATAAGCTTTAAATATCTTTATTCTTTTCATGCTTTACATCCCAGCTTAAAAAAGAAACAAAACCATTGAGACAATTAACCCCAACGCCACTGTTGTAACACTATTTACTAAGTTTTTTACAAGTTTTACAAAGCTATTATCAGCGGACATATCCTCAGCTATGATTGCAACTCCTATCTCATCTCCATCTACATCAAAAACACTCTGTGAAACATAGAAATAGTTTTTATCTTTGACATACCCATCTAAACTTAGTTTTTCAAAATCAATCACTCTTACATTATTTATAAAGTTTCTACTATAAGCGTCTTCTTTTACATTATAATCTTTAAATATCTTTTTATACTCTTGCTTTCGTACAGATGTATCTATCTTATTTATGCCAGCTTCATTAATAATAAATAAAAATTCACGATTTTCATTTTTAAAAACATTTACAAGTGTCTCTATATTTTCTCTAACAACTATATTACTTACAAAACTCTCAGTTTTAACAAATGGAACAGTTGCTTTAAAATGAGTACCATTATCTCCTACATCTATTCCATTTATAATCTTTAGTTCTGCAAACTTTTCATTTTTCTCAAAATTGACTGAAAAATTTTCATTATCAAGGTATTTTATGATATTTGATTGGAGTTGTTTTGCACTTTTTTTGATGTTATTAGATGCATTTAAATCATCACTTACAAAAAGATTTTTTACTCCATCATTTTGTGTAGCAGTTGTAGCGATTGCTAAAGTTCTATCTTTTTGTGTTATAAATTGGCTTTTTAGACGCAGTTGAAAACTATTTTTTTGATTTTCATATGTCTTTTTTGCAACATCACTAACTAAATAATTAACAAAAAAGAGAGACAAAAATATACCTGCGATTGATATTACCGAAAGAAATGTAAACCAAAAACCTTTATTCTTTTTTGCTCTCTCCATCAATGAGCCAAGCCACTTTATAAAACTATACATGTTTGTCCTATACTATTTATTCTGTGCTAAGTATCGACAATTCAAATATTATCTTTAGTATTTTGATTTTTTTCTCTAATTAATATTATTGTGATTATTTTCTATATTTATTATTAAATAATATCTTTGATTTGTCGATATAAAAGTGAAAGAATTTAAATTTTTAGGATTTTTAATGGTTAGAACTACTGTTTTCATAATTATTGTTTCATTTTTATCTCCACTTTTTGCACTAAATCTAGGCCTCCAGCAAGTGGCAAGTAAAGGCTATGCAATAAAACTAGGAGTTTATAAAAAATTAGAGAATGCCAAAATTGTTGAAAATAAATTTATAGATGAACAAACCTATATAGAAAAGAAAGATGGTAAATATGGAATAAGACATCATCTATACATCGTTAATTTTTTATCAAAAGATGAAGCTAAGAAAAAATTAAAAGAGATTAAAAAAGAGATTAACGATGCATTTGTTCTACTAAAAAGGGTTAAAAAAGATGTAAAGGTAAAGAAAATACCAAAAATAAAAGTAGCTCCTATTGTATCAATTCCAACTATTGAACAAATAAATAATGAAGCAAATTTAACAAAACCTAAGCCAATTAAAGAAAAAATTATTGTAAAAAAACCAGAGAAACCAATAACTGGACTAACTCTAAAAGAGGCACTCTTAAAAGCACTAAACAAAAGCAATAAAATCTCATCTGCTAAAGAGAAAGTAGTTCAAGCTCAAAGAAAGCTTGATCAAAAAAAAGCTGGATATAAACCAAGGGTTATTTTATATGCCACAGGGGGACAAAGCTATCAACATATAAGAGGTGAAGACGGCTTAGAACATAACTATGCAAATGGTTCAGCAGAGCTATCATTGACTCAAAATATCTACTCAGGAGGAAAAGTAAGCAACAGTATAAAAAAAGAGGAAGAGAACTTAAAAGTTGCTACTTATAAATTTCGCTCACTACTGGAGGAGGAGATGATAAATATAATAGATTCATATCTTAGTATCATTTATGAAGAAAAAAGCATCTATAAAAATAGAGAAAATATGAAAAGCCTTCATAAAATTCTTGATATCGTGACTATCAAAGAGGAAAATGGTGCATCAACAAAAGGTGATTTAAACTATATCAAGTCAAATGTAGAAAATGCATCTTCAGCTCTCATAAAAGCTGAATCAAAATACCAAAATGCAATCTCTTACTATGAATATTTTGTAGGTAATATAAATGAAAACAACTTTCCAATTCAAGAAGATTTTAATTTTACTTTGAATGATAAGAATAACACACTTTTAACAATGCAAATGCATAATGCAAAAATAGGCTCTATAAAAGCTCAAATTGAAGCTCAAAGATATGATTTAAATGTAAAAAAAGCACCTTTTAAACCAAACTTAGATTTGATTTTGAGTGCAAAACAAAAGAGAACAAAATCAGAAAATGAACCAAATGAAGATAGAGCAAATGCAGTTTTATCCCTAAGCTATAATCTATATAATGGAGGCAAAGACAAAGCTGCACTTCTGTTAGCAAAAAGTCAAATAGCAGAACTTAAATATAAACTTATAGACTTAAAAGAGAGTACCATATTTAACACAATTCAGATGCATGATAACTTAAGCAGTAGTAAAAACTCTCTAGCACATATTCAAAAAGAGGTCAAAGCAAACAAAAAAGTTACTGCATCTTACTGGAATGCTTTTAAATATAAAGAGCAAGATATCCAAGCACTTCTATTGGCGCAAAGAGCATTAAATCGCTCCGAATTAGATGAGATAAAAGAGAAGAAAAATTATATTTTAGGATACTATAAACTACTTGCTCAAACTGGAGAACTTTTAGAAAAGGTAGGATTAGAGAATTTTGCAAATCCTGATAAAATTATAAGAGATTAGTGGTATAATCGCTCTAAAAAAAGATTTAGATGTATTTTCAACTAGACAACACAGACGGCAATGCTAGAGCTTGTACGATAAAAACAGCCCACTCTACTATACAAACACCAGTATTTATGCCTGTTGGAACTTTAGGATGCGTTAAAGCACTTGATAGTTTTGATATGACACACTACTTAAAAACAGATATAATTTTAGCAAATACCTATCACCTCTATCTTCGTCCAAGTGATGAGACAGTTAAAAGTTTAGGTGGATTACACGGTTTTGCTAACTATCCAAATAGTTTTTTAACAGATAGTGGTGGTTTTCAAGCTTTTTCTCTCTCTAAAATGACAAAACAAGATGAAAATGGAATCACATTTAAAAGTCATATTGACGGTTCAAAACACTACTTTACACCGCAAAAAGTTATAGATATTCAGTACAATTTAAATAGCGATATTATGATGGTTTTAGATGATCTTATCGCACTTCCAGCCGAAAAAGAGCGTATAGCACTCTCAATTGAAAGAACTACCTCTTGGGCTAAAAAGTCGATAGATTATCATAGAGCTAACCAAAAAAAAGGAATAGGAATAAATCAAAATATCTTTGCAATTGTACAAGGAGGCATTGATAAAGAGTTTAGAAAACTTTCAGCTTTGCAACTTACAGAGTTTGATTTTGATGGATTTGCTATTGGTGGGCTTAGTGTTGGTGAAGCAAATATTGATATGTATGATACGGTGGAGTTTACAGTGCCATATTTACCAAAAGATAAGCCAAGATATCTTATGGGAGTAGGTACACCTGAGGATTTGATAGAAAACATCGAGAGAGGGATTGATATGTTTGATTGTGTTATGCCTACAAGAAATGCTAGAAATGGAACGATATTTACCTCTTTTGGTAAATTAAACATAAAAGGTGCGAAACATAAACTAAGTGATGAACCATTAGATGCAACTTGTTCTTGTCATACTTGTCAAAATTACTCAAAAGGTTATCTAAATCATCTCTTTAGAAGTGGAGAATTGACATACTTTAGGCTTGCATCTTTGCACAATTTACACTACTATTTGGATCTTATGAGGCAAACAAGAGAGGCGATAATTGCAAATAAATTTCAAGAGTTTAAAAAAGAGTTTTATCAAAAAAGAGAGCAATAATGAAAGAGTTTTTAAAAATCTATCTTCCAATATTTTTACTAATAGGAGCAACTTTTTACATAAGTGCCCAATTTATCTCCCCCGCTCCAACTAAAGTACTAACCATTGCAACAGGACGAGATACAGGAAGTTACTTTGAATATGCACAAAGGTATAAAAAGCTTTTAGAAGCTGAGGATATCGAGGTAAAAATCATACAAAGTGCTGGTTCATTAGAGACATTAGAGCTTTTAAAAAACAAAAAAGCAGATATAGGATTTGTTCAAGGTGGTACAGTAAAAGAGGATGATAGCAAAGTTCTTGAATCAATAGCTAGTATATATTTTGAACCTTTATGGCTTTTTACTAAAAAAACGCAAAAGCCTATAAATTATCTAAAAGAACTTACTTCTCTTACTATCTCTATCGGTGAAGTTGGAAGCGGAACAACTGCTCTTGTATCACAGATTTTCAAAGCAAATAATTTAAACATCAATCAAAAAAATATTAAAAATTTAAATTTAAATGACTCATATAAAGCTTTGAAAGATGGCAATATAGATCTATTTTTCTCTGTAATCTCTGCTGACTCTCCAATCATCTTAAAGTTATTAGAAGATAAAAGTATTCAATCCATATCCCTAAAAAGAGTAAAAGCATACGAAAAAAACTTCTCTTATCTAAAAGGTATAACCATACACGAAGGAAGTATAGACCTTGTAAAAAATCTTCCATCATCTGATATAAGTCTTCTTGCAACCACTGCGTCTTTAGCTGTACGAAAAGATGTAGATGATGCACTTGTTAGACTCTTTGCAAAAGTTATAAAAAAAGAGAATCATAGAAATGATAGTTTTCCATCAATTAATTACTTAGAGTTACCAATAAACCAACAAGCAAAACAGTATCTTTTACACGGCGATAGCATCTTAGAAAAGATTTTTCCATACTGGATAGCCTCAAATATAGATAGACTAAAAATCATGCTAATACCCCTACTAACACTTCTTATACCAATTTTTAAAGGTTTTATGCCTCTTTACAGATGGCGAATAAGATCTAAAATATACAAATGGTACAAAAAATTAGACCATCACGAACAAAATTTTGAAACTTATAATGAAAAAGAACTCCAAGATGCTATAAAATCACTAAAGCATCTCCAAAGTGAGATAAAAGAACATACAGATGTACCGTTGGCTTATATGAATGAGTATTATATGTTAAAAACTCATATTGATTTTGTTCTTAAAAATAT
>JAMONX010000058.1 GCA_027066435.1 Campylobacterales bacterium | reverse complement strand
TGCCTGTTAGATGTCTAGCATAGTTTTCCACCCCTTTACAAGCTCCAGTTGCATTTAACATCTCTAAGTCAAACTCGACTCTTTGTTGCAGTCTTTGAGCCTCTACTAGTTTGCCATTGCTCCTAAAGTGTGCTAACTGCTCTGCCAGCCCCTCTTCAATCTCTTTTATAGCAATTTTCAGTCTATCTTGACCAACTATAAATTGATTTGCTGCATAGATGATAACTTTCTCTTTTTCAGCTGTTTTTTGATTGGTAAGTGAATCAAAATAGTAAATACTCTCTATATCATCTCCAAAAAACTCAACTCTTATCGCCTCTTCATCACTATAAGCTGGATAGATATCAACAACATCCCCATTGACTCGAAAATCTCCACGATCAAAATAGTTGTCATTTCTCTTATATCCCATATCAACCAACTTTAAAAGCATCTCTTTTTGATTTAATTCACTTCCAACTTCAATAATTTGCACCATTTTTTTATACTCTGCAGGATTTCCCAAACCATAGTTTGCAGAAACCGAAGCTATACATATAATGTCGTTGTATGATAAAAGTGAAGCAGTAGCAGAAAGACGAAGCCTCTCTATCTCTTCATTTATAGAGCTATCTTTTTCTATAAACATATCAGTTCGAGGTATATAAGCTTCTGGTTGATAATAGTCATAGTAGGAGATAAAGTACTCTACATGATTGTTTGGAAAAAAGTGTTTAAACTCACTATAAAGCTGAGCAGCTAAAGTTTTATTGTGAGTCATGATGAGCGTTGGTCGTTGGGTTTTTTCTATGATTTTTGCCATAGTATAGGTTTTACCACTACCAGTTACTCCCACTAGAGTTTGGTATCTGTTTCCACTCATGATAGAGTTTGAGAGTTTTTTTATAGCACTAGGTTGGTCCCCTGCGGGGGAAAAATCGCTCTTTAGTTTAAATTTTGCCAAAGTTATTTTTTTTCACTCCTATAGCTTTGCACTCTTGATATGAGATATAGAGCCATGATTTCTGTTCTTCTAATAAACGGATATTTTCTTCTAAAACTTTTTTCACAATTCTACTGCCTTTTGTGGTATAACTTTTGTAAATGCTTTGGAAACAGAGTTGGTATCTAGTATTATATCTAGTTTCTGTTCCCCAAACTCTTTAAAAAATTTCAATCTAATATCTCTTAAATCTTTTAATTTCATCAAATCAGATAAAATAAGAATATCTATATCGCCACCTCTTTTATCTAAATCTACTCTACTACCAAAAAGATAAACTTTAGCTCTTGAGTCTACCTGCAAAATCGACTCTTTTAAGATATCTATTTCTTCACAAGAGAGTCTAACAGGGTGTAAAGTGGTCATGATACATGCTTCCTTTTTATACTATTTTGAGATTATTGTACCCAAAAAGGGGTAAAGATATTTTTAACTGAGCCGATATACTCTTAACGACAAATAAAAGAGTCGGGGAAAATTTCAAGGAGTTCTTTATGAAAAGAAGTGGTTTTACAATGATTGAGTTGATCTTCGTGATCGTGATTTTAGGTATTTTGGCAGCTGTAGCTATTCCAAAATTGGCAGCAACTAGAGATGATGCTAAGATTTCAAAAATGGCATCAAATATTCAAACTGCAAAGACTGAGTTAATGACTCAAATAGTAGCAAGAGGTGTTACACCAGCAGGTGCTTTAGGTGCAGCAACTGATGGTTGGGATGACTTTTCAAATGTGGTTATGGAAATGGCTGCAATGACAACTCCTACGGTTGATGATGCAGTAGCAGCTAATAGTGGTGTAGCGATTGAATTTAAAACAGATACTAATACAGGTGGTTTACAAGATTGTGTTGTTATGGAAGTTAATGCAACAGACTTAGAAATTAGACATATTGGTGCATCTGCAGATACACAATGTACAGCGATTAAGGCTATGATACCAGCAGTTACTTTGGCTGTTAGAGGCTCAAGAGTTGTATATTAATTAGTTCCGTAGGCTGTGGTGTCCTCACCACACCTCCAAGAGTTAAGAGTCAGGGGTTGACTCTTAACTTTTCAATCACAAAAATTTTAATTTTCAAATAACCATAGCTCATATGACTATTTTAAAATTAACAAGAGAGGTATATGATGAATCATCAAAGAAAAGCATTTACTATGATAGAGATAATTTTTGTAATTGTAATACTTGGCATATTATCAAGTGTAGCCATCTCAAAAATGGCAGTTACAAGAGATGACGCACAAATTGTTAAAGGTAAAGCAAATGTAGTGGCGATTAGAAATGCAATCATGTTGACAAGAAGTACAAATATGCTTCAAGCAAGGGGTGCGGCTTGGCCAGCATTGCTTGATGATGCGACTACCGCAGATAATCAAGAATTATTTGATGGAAATGCTACTATGACACTTTTTGATTATCCTCTTATCTCAAAAAATCAAAATGGTCATTGGAGAAAAGTTGTTGCAAATAGTGGTGTCGGGGCTACTTATTCATATAAAATTATGAATACTGATGTGAACTTTACTTATACTGTAAACAATGGTTTATTTAATTGTTCAACCACTACTGGGTCAGCAACCGCAAATGAGTTGTGTAGGAATTTGACTCAGTAGTTAGGTAAATAAATAATAAATTATTCTAATACTTCTCTAGCATGTATTGGTTGGATTGGGCGATTGTTATCTCCCATAACTGTACTAAATGCTTCTAACTCTTCTTTTGAAGCTTCTACAGGTGTTTTGAGTACAAGCCATCTAACCCCTTCACTGCAAGGTGGAGTTGTCAGTGAACCACTAAAACGATAATAATCTTTATCTTCTGGAAGCATATCGTGAGCATTTAGTTTTGCATCTTTTATATCATTGCTCTGTTTTGCTTTTTTGGGTATTTTTGAGACTAGTGTATTGAAAAATGGATTACTACTTTTTCCCTCGTTTATCATCACAGATACAACTGCAAGTGCACCATCTTTGCTAGCATGGACTAAATGTGCTTCCATAGGGTAACTTTTACCATCGATATGATTTTCACTTGGTGTATGAAAATGAAATTGTTTTAACTCAAATTCCTTACCGTCTACTGTTAAGTTACTTCCTTTCGTAAAATTTACCTGTACAGTATGTCCATTGTTGATAAAATTAGTTCCAAATGCTTTATAATTTAGGGTCAAAGGCTCCATCTTCGTATCTGTAAAATCTGTTAAGTTAACAGGAGATTGATTTTTTCCATCTTTACACATTGAATAATTGTCTGCAAGATCTCCCCAAAACTCAGGTCCTTCAGACCCTCCATAGCTCCAACTTTTAGCACCACCAGAAGCTAATAGCGTTGTTGCTAAAAGCACAGAAATTGTTAAGATTTTTCCCATAATTTTCCCTTTATTATAATTTCTTATATTAAGATATTGAAAGTATAATAAAAAATTACTTAAGATAGAGTTAATAGCCTATTTTGTTATCTCTAAAACCTCTCCAAATGGAACATTATTTTTAGCCATCATCACCCAAAGTGTATCATAAGATGGAGTGGTCTTTGGAAAAGTACCAAGCCCATCGGTAAAGTATATCAATATGTTTGCATCAAAGATATATCTATCTACATACTCAAAAACAGGACGAAAATCAGTTCCACCACCGCCAACTGTTTTATACTCTATCCTGTCTCCAGGATAAAAGACTCTATGCTCTTGTATCTTTGCATCGCAAGAGATTAAGTCGATTTGGTATGAGTTAAAACTATCACAGATTGATTGAAAATGGGCGAAAAATGAGGCTAAAAGTTTTGTGTCGATTGAACCTGAGGTATCTATGGCAACAACTATTTTTAAAAGTTCGCTATTTAGCGAGGGGAGGGCGATTCCTTGATGGATATATTTTTTATTTGGTGGGAAAAATTTATAATCTTCTTTTGCATGTATATTTAAGTATCTATACAGTTGAGTTCTCCAATCTATCGCATCTGTAAAAAGTTCAGGGAAAACTCTCTTTAGCTCTTTTGGGAGTTCTCCTTGGTTTTTCATTTTTTGATGGATTTGGTTTAAAAAATCTTCATCTTTATTCTCTTTTTCGCTTGGGGTTACTTGCTCTTTTTTGCCCTCTTTTCTATTTTCCTCACTTTCTTGATAATCTTTTTCATCGATTTCACTCTCTAGTATCGCATAAACTTCCTCTGCATACAAGCCATCAAATCTCTTGTCAAGATTTATTCGTTCAGGTGGAAATAGATTGTTTTTGACAAGCATTGAGTTTATGGTGTAGTCTGTAGCTAGTTGCCAAAGCCACTGTTCTCTTTGACTTGTTCTCTCCTTGTGTGAAAGTGCGAAGTGCATAGCAGAGTTGGCAAGGGCAAACTCTAATTCATCGACATTTAGGTTTGCTAGATATTCGTTGTTGTATTCAAATTTTTCTCCATCACTTTGAAATGATTCTATTTTCTCATTTGTAGTGATTTTTAGAGATGAAGCTATGGAGCCAAAGTAGGGATGTTCTAACATCAGCTTTGCTTTTGCAATTTCTAGTTTTTTTTCACTATTCATGAGAGTAGGTAGCTAAACTTTCGCACCCACAAATCCCAAGAGGGAGCATTTTCAACTTTTATAGAATTTTTTTGCATATCTTTTATAAGCATGATAGAAAACTCAGGTGGGAGTTCAAAAGAAAATAGTAAAACATTTTCGATTTTTTCTTTTTCATTAGACTCCTTTAGATGATTTATTAGCCCACTTGAGAGTGCAAAAAGGATTTTGTGGTCATCATCTTTGACCCTTTTTATCTCTCCTGTTGCAATTTTTTTTATATCTGGTAATCTATCCATAACTTTTCTAAAACTCATAAACTCTATGGCTGTATCTTTTCCTACTGTTCCGCTTATGGATTCAAGTAGGAGTTTTTGGCTTAGTTTTGATTTTAAAATTTTATCTACATATTCCCAAGACCTAGGAGTTGGAAAACTTTTTTCATTGCTGTTTGGATCAAATACAAAAAGCTTCTCTTTGTCAAAGTTTAAAAAACTGATAATAGATATATCTACACCACTCTTATATGCCCAAAACTTCCAATCCTCAAAATCAACCTCCATTTCAAGATGTACAAAACGGTTAGCAAGAGGAGGTGGCATCCTATATGTAACTCCACGATCATTTTCACGATTCCCCGCAGCAACTATACTCCACCCATCAGGAAGCAGATAATCTCCAACTTTTCTATCAAGTATAAGCTGATATGCAGAGGCTTGAACAGATGGTGGAGCTGTGTTTATCTCATCTAAAAATAAAATTCCACTAGAGTTTTTATCTTTTGGTAAAAAATTTGGAGCCGCCCATACTGCTTGGTTGTTTTTTTGGTCAAAAAATGGAATTCCTTTTAAGTCCGTAGGGTCAAGTAGCGATAGCCGCAAATCTATAAATTGTAACTTATGGTCATTTGCAATTTGCTTCACAACAGAGGACTTTCCAATCCCTGGAGGACCCCAGATAAATAGGGGTATATTGTCTTTTGTAAAGTGTTCGAGTGTGTTATAAATATCTGTTAATTTCATCTTATATACCTAAATTGTTTAATATATTTTCTGTAAAAGTTCTGTTTTCTTTGAGATTGTTCAAAAGTCTAGTGTCAAGTTGTAACTGTTGCAAGTGTAAGATTGAAAGAGATTCATTTAATGCTAAAGATTTGTTAATTTCAAAAATATCTCTTTTATATAGTGCATCTAGTATATCAGTTGGCGTATTTGGGTTTTTTGCGATACTTTTGTCTATCTCTATTTCATTTTTTTTATAAAGCTCTTTTATGATTGTTTGAGAGAGATGTCTATTTGTTGCTAAAAGTGAAAAAAGTTCTTCAATTTGTAATTTATATATCTTTTGTAAAAAATCTTGATTTATCGATTCATTTGCACTAAAATTTTTTAAAATTTTTATATCTTTTTTCTCTATTAGTACCTCTATAACTTCATTGCTTAAGTTTTTATTTGCTCCTATATTAGGATGCAAGGTATCTATTTTGCTAAAACGCTCCATATTTATTTTTTGAGCAAAAAGTAGATTTTCATAAAGTTTAGTATCTTTTAAAAGCTCTTCAAAAACATAATCTGTCAAATTTTCATTTAATGAAAGAGACATTTTTGTCTCAGCATTGTTCCTATCTATCAAAGTGATAGCAGTTTTTTCATCTATAAGAGTATTTTGTGCTAGAAAATAATCAACCCCAGAGTCGTTAATCCTTAACAATTTTTTTAATGTACTTGAGTTTATATGAGGGTTTGTAGCCAATGCCTCTTTGATGTTTTCTGGTCTTCTTTCCCCTCTACGGCTTTGTTTTACGGTAAGTGTTGGTAAGTTAAACATCGCTTCTAAAACCTCTGCATTTTCATTGATAATAGCAATTTCAAAGATGGATACAGGAGAGTGAAAAGAGGCTGGGTCAAATCTCTCTTTTTTATAAAATCTCTTAGCAAAGAGGGTAGAAATCTCCATATTTTCGCTACTTCCAAAAAGTTCTTCCTCTCCCCAATCATACATGTTAAATAGTTTTAAAAAAAGTGTATCATTTAGATGTACATTATGAAGAAGGCGAGATAGTCTATCTTGGTTATTTGACAGTTTTAAACTCATCAAAATAGAGTTATGGTTTAGATTTTGTGCATAAAGCTTTTCAAATTGGTCGGTTGAATAAGAGGGTATCCCTCTTTTAAAAGCTTCATAAGCTATCTCCTCTTCAAGAGGAGACATTATGGTTGCTTCTATAAACATTTGTACATTTGCATCTAAAGTATCTGTATAAGTTATTTCAAATTTATCTAAAAATATCTCTAACTCCTCTCTTGTCAAAGAGTGAAATTTGCCTAAAAATAGGATTAATCTGTTTTTTGAGTTTTTAAAATCTTTGTTTATGTTTTTTATCATTCTTAAATTGTAGTGGGTATTTGTGTTTATGTCAAGATAAAACTTGAATTAATGTAGTTTTAAAATTAAATTAACTATTTAATATTAAATGCAACAATAATAAAACTATTTATAGATATAATTAGAAAAATTAAATATATTTACTAGTTTTAATATATTTATTATTGTAAAGGATGGTCATGAATGATTATATTATGTGTGTTAGAAATATTATTTCTAACAAATCAATAGTAAATTTAATGAGTAATTCACTTGGTGAAAAAGAAGATAGAAAATTTGGTGATGAACCAAGTGAATCAATCCATTTTTTAACTGTGCCAAAAGGGTGGGATATTGCTGTTGATTTTAAGCAAGAAGACTCAATTTCTTGGTTTAAAAGAGTTATAGCCGATATGGAAACTTTTGAAGATGAAAATGGAGTAAAACATGGCAATATTCTTCTCCATATTCATGGGTATAATACTGACCAAAAAAAGTTAATTAAAAAACATAGACAGTTAAAAAAATCATTAAAAGATAAATTTAAAGGTATTGTTGTTAGTTTTGATTGGCCTAGTAAAGGTGATCCTTTTAACTATAAGGAGGATCAAGAAGATGCAGCGGAGAGTGCTTTATTTATAATCAATGGATTAAAAGAGTTAACTACTTTCAATAAAATATATGCAGATTATAATATAAAAATCCACTTATTGGCTCATTCAACTGGTGCATATATTGTAAAAGAAGCTTTTAAAGATGCAAATGAATTTTGGAATGTCGATCAAATTATATTTATAGGTGCAGACATCCCTGCATCTAGTAAAGAGCCATTTGCATTTTATAGATACTGTAATCGGGTAACAAATTATTATAGTAGTTATGATTGGGCATTAACATTTTCTGAAGTTATAGAATGGTTCTCTGATTTGATATATCCTTATAAAGATTCAAGAAGAGCTGGTAAAGATGGATTAGATCTTGATAGTTCACCAAATATTGTAAATATTGATTGTAGTGATTATTTTGACAAGAGTTATACTCCAAAAAAACAGAAACAAAGAATGAATGATGACAATGAGGTTATAGGTAGTGTTAGCCATTCTTGGTATATTGGAGATGATTTATTTACTCAAGATATGTATCTGACTATGATGAATTCAGATAATTATTTTGATGATACAAGAAAAATAACTCCCATAAGACGAAAATTTATATTAAATACTTCCAAAGTATAATCTAAGCGATGGAAAACAGATATTTTAAATCTATCATCAAAAACCATGATAAAAAAGAGAATTTTTTAATTGGTGCGTTTGTAGGTTTTTTATTAGTTTTAATCATCGCAATAATTACAAATTATCAAATTGGAAATACTCAATTAGTCTACTATGAATCTTTTATTGCCTTGCTCACATTTATGAGTTTTGCTTACTATTTATATAGTAGGAAGTTTTTATTTAGTGTCTACTCACTAGTGCTTTTTGCTACCTTACTCTCTTATATATTATTGATTGAAGTTAAGTATAAACTCGCTTTGTTTCATGTTATTGTTCCATTGAACTATTTTTTTCTATTCTCTTTAAAGAGAGCATTGACTTTTACTGCTATTCATGAGTTTATAGTAGGTTTAATTTATATGTATGGTTATGTACAACACGATGGACTTAGGGAAGTGTTGTATGAAGGAAATATATTGTCAATTGTTATTGCATCTTTGGTTATTATATTTTTTGGAGTGCTTTATCATATCGTTATTGAGGGATCCTATAAAGCACTAGAACATGCAAACTACCAAAAAGAGATTTTGCTAAATGAAATACACCACCGTGTAAATAACAACCTACAAATGGTTTCATCTATGCTAGGACTACAAAAGTCAACATATAAAGATTCAAAACTAGATGAGATATTGGAAAAAAGCAGACTTCGCATACAATCTATTGCAATGGTTCATCAGACACTTTATAGTCATCAAGATTTTGAAAATATAGTATTTTCAACTTATATTCAAAAGCTTGTTGATAATATTACAAATTTAAATGATAAAGATATAGATATATCTGTAGAGGGCAATCATATCTCTCTATCTACAGAAGATATCTTAAAACTTGGAATTATCACAAATGAGTTACTTATAAATTCAATCAAACATGCCTTTACAAATCAAGATGCAAAGGTAGAGATATCACTTCATAAAGATAGTAATGCTTTGATTTATAAATATAAAGACAATGGCAAAAAAGAGATAAATATAGATACAGACAACACACTAGGATTTAAGATAATAAGTATGATGGTAGGACAGATGGATGCAGAACTTTCATTACTTACTGATAGTGGATTTAACTTTCAATTAAAAATACCATACTAAAACTATTTAAATTAATAAAATTATTACTATAATATAAAATTATTTTAATAAAGGCTATAAGAAATGGATAAAAGTAAAACTATTTTAATAGTTGAAGATGAAATGCTTTCTGCTGAGTATTTAAAAGTACTATTAGAGCAGGAGGAATATGAAGTAGTTGGTATTGTTGATAAGGGAGCAGATGCAATAACTAAAGCAAAACAATATAAGCCAGATATGGTTTTGATGGATATAATGCTAGGAGATAATATAAGCGGATGCGAAGCTGCTGTACAGATACGGCAATATGACAAAAAGTGTAGGATTATATTTATAACAGCTTATGCTGAGGATGAGATGATTGATTATGCTCTTCTTTCTCAAGCACACAGTTATCTTATGAAACCATATAAGGATAAAATGGTTTTAGCTACTATTAAACTTGCCTTTAGTTCAAATGAAATTCAACATCAAAATTCAGAACAAGATATCATAGAGCTCAAAGATGAATATATTTATAACACTAAGTTAAATCGTCTGTTTAAACAAGGTATTGAGATGCCCTTGGGAAAAAAACCACTAAAGCTTATAGAGATATTGGCAAAAAATAAAAATACAAGTGTCTCAAATGAGCAGATATGTTACCATATTTGGGGAAAAATGATAGAAGCTAGTACATTGAGGTCACTAATCCATAGAATTAGACATATACTTGGTACTGATATCATCAAAAATGTAAATGGAGTAGGCTACAGTATTATATAAAAAAATAATTTTTTTATTAAAATTTCAAATAAATCTCAAAATTAAGCAAAATCGAACATTTGCAGGACTTCTATATATTATACTTACATCAGTTAAAGGTTAAAATCTTTAATTGAGGGGATAGATGAGGTGGTGTAAATAAAGATGCTTTTTACACCTTGTGATGTTATAAACAGATGAAGCTGATTTGGCTATAACACGATATACAATAAATATTAAGGAGTATATTATGGCAAATACATATTTCGATCCAGATTTAGGTGCGGGTAAGTTACAATTTAAGTGTACGAGTGTTAAGGTTATTGATCCAGCGGTTGCTCCAGTAGCTTTTCCAAATGAATCAAACAATGTTTTGGATCCAAGTGAACCATTTAAATTGGAAATTGAGTGGGAAGGTCAAGGGTTTTTGTTACCTCTATGGATGAGTGCAATGGCTCAAAACTGGACTATCAAAGCTTATGCAGAGTCTATCGGGCCTGGGGCTGATGTTGTTCTTGCAGTAACAAATGAACCCAAAAGCAATGTTACAGTTTCAGGTTCAGGTGCAGCAACAAAATTTAAATGGAAACATACAGTGGATGTTCCTGCCGGTAAATTGCAAGAAGATACATTGAGTAACTCTGGTATCTATCAGCTAACAGTTACAATGTTTGCAAACTCATCAATACCTGGTGATTATGATGTGAGTGGTTTTACACAACAACCTATCTCTGTCAGAGTTGAAGACCCAGCATAGTAAAAAGATAGCGATTTTTATACCTTTAAAAATCGCTATCTTGACTCTTTGGGGTGATATAGATTGTCTATATTTAAATGGTGAGTTATTTTAGTTAAAGTTCTAAATTTTTAGTATAATGTACCCTTTTTTCAAAACCACTAAATCACATTGAAAACCTTTCAATGCAAATATTATCAGTAGCTTTACCTTTGCCATTCATTGAGATTCTGATATTGTTAAAAACATGGTAATAAACAAACCCTAAAAATCATCATGCTAAAACCTCCAAAATGTAATAGACCTAATCTAAAAAGGCTGAAGATAGGTAAGAGTTTATATTTATCTAAGTATATCCTCAACATCCTTCTCTTTCAAAAGATAATTCTCAATATTTTTTATCAAATCTGCTCTATCTATAATATTTCTTTTTCCTTCATAGATATTTTCTTCAAGTTCTCTTACTAGGTTTTTCATCTTTTTTGATTTATTGCTATATGGGAGCAAAAGCGATAACAATGCTTTATCACTTTTACTATTTTTAACCTTTCTTGCAAGTGGAAGTTCATCAACTTCTCTCTTTTTCCAAGGATACTTTAGTAAAAATGCACTCAAAACTCCTGCTAAAAATCCACCAATTGTAAATAATATAAGTTTTGTTTTTGAGGCTTTATCATAAACTATTTTTGTCTCTACAATTTTAGGAGTATTATCACTCTTTTCTAATTTTGCAGTTTGGGTTTTTATCATACTTTGTTCTACTTCTATCTTAAACTCTCTGCTTATAAGAAGTTTTACCTCTTTATCGTTGCTATCAAAAAACTTAAATTCCAGAGGATTTATCGTAAAGTTTCTATCAGAGACTATGGCAAATTTTTGAGTAAACTCTCCAAGCTCCTCTTTGTTATTTGTATAAACTTTTTTTTCAGGCTTATCAGCATAGACTATTGCATCTTTGATATCTAGCTTATAAGGTTCTATATCATCTATATTTCCGACACCTTTTATGGTTATTGTTAGATTTACTGGTTCGTTGGCTTTTGTTTTTAGTTTATCAACTTTTGCATCTAGTTTAAAATTGCCATAAATATCAACACCTTGAGGTAGGGGATTTACTTTTACAGTTAGGTTATTTGAAAAAAGACTTTTCCACTTGACTCTCTCAAAGCTAAAAAAATCTCTCGATCTTTTTTGCATAATTCCTGCGTCCATTCGACCTGAGTCTATGGTTATGTTACCGCTTTTTTGAGGGAAAATTAAGTATCTTATCTTATAGACCATATATTCGCCCTCAATCTCTGCTGGAATTTTTGGTGTTGGCTTTGCCCAAAAGTTGTTAAAATTTGGAGCATTAAAATTCGCCTCAGCCATATCGATACTTAAATGTTTTTTAAATGTAAAAAGAACATTGATAGGTTCTCCCATATAAACTTCACTCTTATCAGTACTTAGTTCAAATATAAACGCCTCTTTATCGCCTCTTTTCTCTTTTTGTAATTTTACTTTTATCTTTTTTGTTTGTAGAGTCTTTCCATCTATAAAAACTTCTATAGGGGGTATTATGAAGTCATTTTGCGGGGTAAAAAGATACTCTTTTGATAGAGTTTTTGTAACTTTGCCATTGATGTTTGAGATATTTCTTGAGATAGATTGACTAGTTACTTTATATCCTGCTATTCTCTCTTTTTTTGGAAATTTTATCTCATCTCCTTGGGCAGTTATGATAAAAGATACTTGGTCTCCTTCATAAACAGTTTTGGGCGATATTTTGGCTTCTAGGGCAAAAATTGGTATAGTTATTAAGATAAAAGTTAATATAATTTTACCAAGGTTTTTCATCTACTCTCCTTTGAATATCTCTGTTTTGAAACTGCATAGGCATTGTTTTTGGTTTTGCACTCTCTAATCTCTCTTCCCATTTTCTAGCCTCTTTTTCGCTTATTTTCTCTTCTTTAGTCTTCTTTTGTTTTTCATCTTTTTTCTTTTTTTCTTTGCTTTCTTTATCACTTTTGTTCTCTTGTTCTTCTTTTTTGCCCTGTTTCTCTTTGTCTTTATCTTCTTTTTTTTGTTTTTTGTCGTCTTGATTTTTATCTTTATCGTTTTTCTTCTCTTTATCGTTTTTCTTCTTAATCATCTTTTTTGTTAACTCTATATTCTTTTCTAAATCTTGTTCAGTTTTTAATTTTTTAGCTTTCTCAAAAGTCTTTAATGCCTCTTCATATTTTTCAAGAGCAAATTGACTATTTGCAGAGTTAAAAAGCTTTTTATACTCTAGGTTTTTATCATCGGTTTTGACTTTTTGATAAGTTTGCAGGGCTTTTTCATACTGCTTATCTTTATAAAGTGCATTTGCCAAATCATAATTACTCTCAGGGCTTCTTTTTAGTTTGACCACCTCTTCATAAATCTTAATGGCTTCTTTGTACTCTTTGTTTTGGTAAGCTTCATTTGCTTTGTCAATAGTTTGAAAATCAAATAGCCCAGCTTCAAGAGTTTGATTTTGGGTAGCAAGAAACACCAATATAAATAGACTTATGCCACTCTTTCTAGGAAACGAACTAAATGAAAGTAGTAAAAATAAGATAGCAAGACCCAACGGATAGTAAAAAAGCTCTTTATACTCTTTTATCTCTCTACTGTTTATATCTTGCATCTGGAACTTCTTTTTGATATCTTCTACTAAAAGCTCTATACTATCATCTTTAAATCCCCCAACGATATATGCTCCACCACTCTCTATCGCTAAAGTTTTTATTTTTTGGTTTAGTTTTGTGATGACTATATTTCCCTCTTTATCTTTTATAGAAATTCCATTTTCTTGTATGGGTGCTCCTTGGTTTGTGGCAGTGGCGTAGATATAGACATGAACTCCTGTCTTTTGTGTAGCTTCAAGCTCTTTTTTAAACTCTTCATTATCTCCACCATCTGTAAATATAATGACAATCTTTTGTTTAGATTTTTTTAAAAAACTCTCCCCTTTTTTGATAGGAATCAAGAGGTTTGTTCCAGTTGTGCTTAGGCTTTGGAGTGATAAATTGTTTATGAGGTATTTTAGTGTTGTGCTATCTTGTGTCATTGGAGATACTAAAAACCCCTCAGAGCTAAAAGCGATAACCCCTATATTTGCCTCTTTAAATGCATCTATAAATTCACCCATTTTCTTTTTTGCAAATTCTAAGCGGTTTGGATATATATCAGATGCTAACATAGATTTTGAGATATCAAGTGCTATCATCATGTCGATGGATTTTGTTTTTATGGTAACTTCCCCTTTTTCTATAACAGGGCGTGAGAGGGCTATTATCATCAAGAAAAATGCTAAAAATAGCATAAGATTTCTTCCTACTTTCCCAATCCCCCCATCATCAAAAGTTAATCTCTCAAGAGTATCTTTGTCAAATATAGTATCGATATTTCTCTTGTGTTTTATGATAAAAAAGAAAAATATCAAAGCTGGTACAATCATAAACAGAATATAATCAGGAGCTAAAAATATCACAACAGATCCCTCCTATTTATAAGAAATATATAAAAAAGAAGAGCTACAAAAGCTAAAAAGAGTGGATATTCAAAGTAATAACTCTTTTTGATATACCTCTCACTTTCAATCTTACTCTTTTCTAACTCATCAATCATTTCATAAATCTTTTCTAATGTACTCTTATCACTAGCTTCAAAAAATGTACCACCACTTCTATCTGCTATGAGTCTTAGATGTTTTGCATTGAACTCTCCTGCACTTCCTATGCCTATGGTATAAACTTTTACTCCATACTTTTGGGTCAATCTCATAGCTACATCAAAAGGAACATTATCCCCTCGACTCTCTCCATCGGTTAATAAAATGATAATTTTTGTTTTTGCCTTTGAGTTTTTAAAAAGTGTAGCACTTTGAAAGAGGGCATCATTTATAACAGTATAGTTAGACCCAGCGATTCCAGCACTAAGACCCCCTAAAATCTGTCCTAAAATCATCTTGTCATAAGTTAGTGGTGTAGCAACATAGGCAAAGTTTCCAAACACAACAAGCCCTATTTGGTCATCTGGTCGTTTTTGGATAAATTTTTGTGCCATCTCTATCGATACATCAAATTTGCTCTCAACTCCTTGGGTTATAAACCTTCTCTCAAACCCATAGTTCATTGAGCCACTTGCATCAAGAGCCAAAGCGATGGAGTAGCCATCTTTGTTTTCAATCTCTACCTTATCTTCTATAATAGGAGATGCAAGAGCAGTTATACTAGCTATAATCGTAACCCATTTTAAGATTTTAATCCAGATAGTTCTCTTGCTAGAGCTTTGTAAAAATATATCAAGATGAGGAAAAAGTATAGCTTCACTTTTAGCTTTGCAAAAAAAGGCACAAAGTATAAAAACCAATATCAGTAAAAATAGATATGGATACTCAAAAGTCAAATCACCCATCAACACTCTTTAAAAATAGATTGTAATACCAGATGCAATCATCATCAAGTTTTGGTACATCTTTGGTAAATTTATACTTTTCAAGATGCTCTAACAACTGCTCTAACATTTTTTTACTTCTCTCATCATCTGCTAAAAACCTGCCATATTTTGTTATCTTGTAAGCTGCATCTTTTGGATCGTCAAACTCAATATCTTTGAGTCTTTGTAAAACCTTTTTTCTTAAAGTATCTTTTTTTCTTTCTCTTATCGTGCTTATGAGTTTATAAAGCAATGCCCCAATGATGAGTGAGACAAATACCAAAGCGATGATAAATAGATAAAAACTTATATCTCCGATAGGCTCCAATGCTCGTATATCTTTTAGCTCTTCCATCTTTATCTTCTTAAAAATAGTTTAGACATCTTTACAAATGGATCTTCATCTGTATAGATTTTAGTAAATGTGACTCTGTTTTTACGAAAATGTTTAAACAGGTTGCTATCTTTTTGGTGCAGGGTTTTTATATATCTTTTAACTGAATCATCATCGATGTTCATAAGTGAACTTTTAAGAGTTTGAGGGTCTATTAAGTTTATTTGACCAAGAGTGGGAGGGTTTTCTTCTAGCTTATCTCTTGTGATGATAGCTATAACTTCATGCTTTTTTGCCAATAATCTAAAATCAAACTCCCCAAAATAGTCCCCAATAACAAAAATAATAGATTTTCTCTTTATCTTTTCAAACATCACTTTAGAAAACTCACTCAAATCCAAACTCTTCCCCAAAGCTTCAAACTCTAAAATATTAGAGACACTCTCTCTTACTGCTCCAATATTTTTGGTAGGTTTTGTCATAGATTCTATCTTATCTGTGTAGATAAATGAAGAGAAAAGATCCCCATTTTTAACAGCCGAAAATGCCAAAAGTGCAGCACTCCCAGCGATAAGCTCTTGTTTAAATCTTTTTGATCCAAAATGCACACTTCCTCCAAGAAGTGAGATTATAACGATATTTAACTCCCTCTCTTCTTTGAAGATTTTTATAAAAGGTCTTTGCATCCTTGCCGTTACATTCCAATCTATCTTTCTCACATCATCGCCATAGGCATATTCACGAAGCTCTACAAAATCAAACCCTTCACCCTCAAATATAGATGGATTGTTTCCTGCTATTTCACTAAAGATTTGCCGTTTGGTCTTTATGAGAATCTTTTTTAACTTGCTCAAGGAATATCAACAGCCTCTAAAACTTTTTCGATTATCTCATCGCTTGTTATACCTTCTGCTTCCGCTTCATAGCTCATAATAATTCTATGTCGAAGCACATCTTTACTCATCTGGGCGATATCAACAGGAGTAACATACTCTTTCCCCCTAAGATATGCATAAGCTTTAGATGCTGCAAAAAGGTTGATAGAAGCTCTTGGACTTGCTCCATATTGGATATACTCTTTATACTTTAAAAGTCCATAGTTTTCAGGTTCTCGGGTTGCAAATATAAGATTTACGATATATTTTTTAAGCTCTTCATCTATATGAATATCTTTTACTTCATCTTGAAGCTTTTTCAAGTCCTGGGCAGATGCAACATTTTGCACTTCATCAAATTTCCCTTCAGCTACACGAGTTACAATCTCTAACTCCTCCTCTTTTGTGTTATATCCAACAACAATTTTAAGCATAAAACGATCAAGTTGTGCTTCTGGAAGCGAATAAGCACCCTCTTGCTCGATAGGATTTTGCGTAGCTAGAGTCAAAAATGGTCTTTGAATCTTAAATGACTCATCAGCTATAGTAACTTGTCTCTCTTGCATAGCTTCCAAAAGTGCAGATTGAACTTTTGCAGGAGCACGATTTATCTCATCGGCTAAGAGAAGATTAGTAAATATCGGACCTTTTTTAACTCTAAATTCATTATTTTTTGGATCATATATCTCAGTCCCTATGATATCACTAGGAAGCAGATCAGGTGTAAATTGGACTCTTTTAAACTCCAGTCCAAGTGTTTTTGCCAAGGTATTTACAGTTGTAGTTTTAGCAAGTCCAGGAACACCTTCAAGAAGTATATGCCCCTCACAAAGAAGCCCTATGAGCAGTGAGTCTATCATCTCCTCTTGACCAACGATTACTTTTTGTACTTCATTCTTTATCTGAGTTAGTTTTTCACTCATTTGCTCTCCGTATCTGTTTAATTAAATTATTTTATCGAAAAATGCTTTTTGATAATCTTGTTTTGTATTTAGATTTGTAAACACCTTTTCATCATCAAACTCTACAATAGACAATGAAATCTTCCTAAAAAGAGATGCAAATCGATACTCTTTTTTGCTAATTAACTTTTTTAGATGAGGTAATATCTCTCTTTTGTATATTGCACATAGTGGTTGTTCGCCATTTGGACTTTTGGCTATCACTGCTTGATGATTATCTAAATGCTCATAAAGTTTTTCAAAATGGCAAATATCAAAAAACGGTACATCTACACTCAAAACAAAGATGGCATCTACATCTAAAGTCTCAAATGCTGATACAAGCCCGATAAATGGAGCAGACTCTTCATAAGACTTTGAATCCTCTATAAACTCCGCTTCAAAATCAAACTTCTCTTTGCTCTTGCATCCCACGAAAACTTTTTGAAAATAGGGTGTGAATTTGGAGAGTTGAAACTCCGTCAAAGTATCAAATCCCCCAAAGGGAAGAAGAGCTTTATCTTTTCCCATGCGACGACTTTTACCACCAGCAAATATAATGCATGGGATATCGTACAATTAAATCTCTCTTGGATCCACGATTTTCCCAGCTATGGCACTAGCAGCCGCAACTGCTGAGTTTGCAAGATATATTTTACTACTTCTTGCTCCCATCCGTCCGACAAAGTTTCTGTTTGTGGTTGAGATGCAAACTTCATCATCTCCTAAAATTCCCATATATCCACCTAGACATGCTCCACATGTTGGATTGCTCACAACTGCTCCTGCATCTATGAGGATATCTATAAGACCCTCTTTTTCTGCCTGTTTTAGGATTTTTTGTGTGGCAGGAGTTACTATCATCCTTGTTTTTCTTGCGACTCTTTTGCCTTTTACGATTTTAGCAGCGATTCTCAAATCTCCCAATCTCCCATTTGTACAACTTCCGATAAACACCTGATCAATTGCTAAATTATCAGATACTGCTTTTTCTATCGATTTTCCATTTGATGGCAGATGAGGGTAGGCGATAATAGGAGATAATTTACTCACATCTATCTCTATTGTTTTAACATAAAATGCATCTGCATCAGAGTAGTGATATTTTGGCTCATCTCGTAAATCTTTATCTTTTAAAAACTCTTTTGTTATATCATCCACCGCAACAATCCCACTCTTTGCTCCAGCTTCAATAGCCATGTTACAAAGACTAAATCTATCATCCATATCAAGATATTGTATAGTATCTCCAGTAAACTCAAGTGTCTGATACAATGCCCCATCTACTCCAATTTGTCTGATAATCTCCAAAATCAAATCTTTTCCATAAACATGTTCTCCTGGTTTTCCGCTAAATATAACCTTGATAGATTCAGGAACTCTAAACCAATTTCCACCCGTAATCATTGCAAATGCCAAATCAGTTGAACCCATACCCGTAGCAAATGCTCCCAAAGCCCCGTGAGTACAAGTATGAGAATCCGCTCCGATTATTACATCTCCTGGAATTACCAAGCCTTTTTCAGGAAGAAGAGCATGCTCAATTCCCATATCTTTCTCATCAAAAAATAGTTTCAAATCATGTTTATATGCAAATTCACGGCTAATCTTTGCTTGGTTTGCACTTGCTATATCTTTTGCTGGGATAAAGTGATCCATCACAATTGAAAAGTTATCAGGCTTGGCAAGTTTTGTAGCTCCACTCTCCTCAAATGCACGGATAGATATCGGTGTTGTGATATCATTTCCTATAACCATATCGATATCACAACGGATAATCTCTCCAGCTTTTACCTCTCGACCTACATGTTCGCTAAATATCTTTTCTGTAATAGTTTGTCCCATAAGTTCATTCCCTGAGTGTTAAATTGAAGGGATTTTATCTAAATTCGTTTTAAAAAGACGGTAAAGTCGTTTGGTAGATAACCAGTTTCTAAAGCCACCTTACACTCAAACTTTTTAACAAAATGTTTTATCTCTTGTGGTAGAAAATAGTTAAAGTTATAACTTTCATCTTTTCCATAAGGAAGATTAAAAATAAATCCCTTTTTAGAGTGTTCAAAACATCTCTCTATAAACAAAAAAGTTTCAAAACGGCTAAGTATATTCATAGAACCACTAGCGATATAAAAATCTGCCATTTCAAGTGGGTCTTTTAAAATATCTTTGAGATAAATTCTTTGTTTTGTTCTTTTCTTTGCAATATTACAATTTTCTTCTACTATATCGTATCCTATATAGTTTGCATCTTGATTTTTAATAAATTCATAAAAATCCCCAAATCCACAACCTGCATCAATCAAAGTACAATCTGAGAGTTCATCTTTAAGAAGTTCTATAATTATTTCAAATCGTTTTAGTTGAGAGTAATCATCGTGCCAGTTTAATCCTTTGGCTGTAGCTCCGTGTTTTTTGAGGGCAGATTTGTAAAATTTATCGTTATCTATTCGTGGCATTTGGTGAGTATAGCTTAATATGTATAAAAGTATATGTATAGTAAAATCTGTATAAAGGAGTTTATCATGAGAGTAAGAAAGAATTTTATTTTTGATAAAGAGACAGCAGAACATCTTGAAGAGCTAGCGAAGAGAGATGGTAAAACTCAAACACAAGTTGTGAAAGATTTGATAGAAGAGGAGTATCAAATTATATCAAAAGAGGAAAAACTAAGAGCTTTTAGAAGTATTGTAGGTAGTATGCCAGATGCCTTTGTTGGGAAAAGTATACAGTCTATAAAAGCTTCAATGGATGTATAAGAAGATATTTTTAGATGCAAATATTCTTTTGGATACCCTTAGCACAAATAGACCTTTTTCTTTATATAGTGTTGATAGTTATTTGTATATATTGAATTGTGATGATATGGAACTTTTTACTAGTTGTGATATTATCACGACTCTTTATTATGTTGGAAGAAAAATTGATAAGGATGTGATATTAAGCAATATAGAAATTTTTAATAAAACCCTAAAAGTCATTGAATTCTCAAACAAAGAAATAGCCCAAACCTGTACACTTATGAAAGAAAATAAAAACTACAAAGATTTAGAAGATACTATCCAATATATCCTAGCCAAAAAACAAAACTGCGATCTCATCATCTCAAATGATGAAAACTTTTATGCTTCTGATATAGAGGTTATAAGTAGTGAGGAGTTTTGTAAAAAAGTTGGAGTTTAAATGTTTTTCAAAAGCCCAAAGGCTTTTGAAAAGAGGTAAAAAGAAGTTACTATTGTAATAATCTCATTACATTCTGTTGTGCAGAGTTTGCTTGACTCATCGCATAAACACCTGATTGAGCTAGTATGTTATGTTTTTGTAAGGTAGCACTCTCTTGAGCAAAATCAACATCTCTAATTGTAGATTCAGCTGCTGTAACATTTACTTGTGTTACAGAGATATTTCTAACAGTTGATTCTAACTGATTTTGAACAGAACCTATATTTGATCTCATCTCATCGATATCTTTAAGTGCCGCATCTGTGATTTTTATAGCTTTTTGAGCACCTTCATAAGTACGAACATCAACTGTCTTTAAGCTTTCAGTCTCTCCAATTGCTAGTGCTGTATGCCCTATACGAGCAGCGGCATTAGCTCCACCTAAACTGATAGTACCATCAGTACTTGATAGTGTAATACTACCTTTAGTTGTTATTCCACCACTATTATCACCTAAGTGTGTAATACCATCCCTGTCAGTTGCACCACCCAATATAACATCACTACCATCAGTAGCAGTTAATACGACTTTACCAGCATCTATAGAAGCTGTTACATTTGTTTGGTTGGATACCGCATTGATTGCATTCATAAGTGAATTATCAGCATCATTGCTTTGTACAACAACAGTACCAATGTCTACACCATTAATCGTTAAATCTCCGGCATTAATAGTACCAGCAGTTGCTGCTGCACTAGCAGTTTGTTCAGTTTTAGCTGTAGCAGTTACACCAGTTTCAGATGTACTAGCATTGATAGATTGTACTTTTGCCCAAGCCGAACCAGCTGTACGCCCATCACCAGTACCATCTGCGGATGCCACGATAGCTGTTCCATTAATCGTTAAATCTCCAGTAGCTAAATCAACATCATCTACTGCATTTGCACCAGTTCCTTCTGCAAATCCACCAATACTTTCAATTTTTGCACTAGTAATAGAGATACCTACTGTCTCATTTGCATATGCACCTATTTGAAAGTTTTTATCTGTAAAGTTACCATCAAGAAGTTTTTGACCATTAAAGCTTGTAGTGTCAGCAATATTTTGAGCCTCTTCTAAAAGCTTATCTATATCTTTTTGGATAGCTGCTCTAGAGTTTGAGTTTTGACCATCAGAAGCTGCTTGGATAGCTTTAACTCTTACAGTATTAATGATATTTGTATACTCTTCTAAAGCACCATCAGCAGTTTGAGTTACATTGATGCCATCATTTGCATTTCTGATAGCTTGACCTAGACCCTCTGCTTGAGAGTTAAGTTGATTTGCGATTGCAAGTCCAGATGCATCATCTGCTGCACTATTAATTCTAAGTCCTGAGCTTAAAGCTTGAAGTGACTTGTCTAAACCTCTATTGTTGTTAACCGAGTTCATGTGTGCATTCATCGCTGACACATTAGTATTGATTTGAAAACCCATTGTAAATCCTTTTGTTTTGTTTTTTTAAGAGAGCATCCTTGCTTCTTACAAACTAAATCGTACCAAAGTAAAGAAACTTAACCCTTTTTGTAAAAAAATTTACCTTTTTTAGATTATTTAAAGTTATTATAATTTTTATGAAATATATTTGTTTTTAGTTAAAAATGAAAATAATTATATTTTTTTATTCTAAAGCAAATTTGGTATAATGCTTCCTCAAAACATTACAATCATGGAAAACAATTTGAAAAACTTAATTATCGTCGAGTCACCAACAAAAGCTAGGACTATTGAAAACTTTTTAGGTAAAGAGTATACAGTTATAGCAAGTAAAGGGCATATCAGAGATCTTCCAAAGAGTTCATTTGGAATTAAGATAGAAGATCAGATATTTACACCAGAGTATAGGGTATCAAGAGATCACTCTAAAATCGTCAAAGAGATAAAAGATCTTGCAAAAAAAAGTGATCGTGTCTTTATCGCGACGGATGAGGATCGTGAAGGGGAGGCCATTGGTTATCATATCGCTATGGCAATTGGTCAAGACCCTGGGGAGATTCCTCGGATTGTCTTTCATGAGATTACTAAAAAGGCGATTGATTATTCGTTGGAAAATCCAAGAAAGATAGATCTTGATAGTGTAAATGCACAACAAGCTAGGCGGCTTTTAGATAGAATTGTGGGATATCGTCTCTCTCCATTAATCGCATCTAAGATTCAAAAGGGTTTAAGTGCTGGGCGTGTACAGAGTTCTTCTTTGAAAATTGTTGTAGATCGTGAGCGGGAAATAAAAGCCTTTATTCCTGTTGAGTATTGGTCTATAGATGCATTGTTTGAAAAGAGTATAGAGTCTATTATCGTTGAGTTTGATGGCAAGAAGATTGATAAGATGACTATCTCTTTAGGGGAAAATGCAAAAGATATAAAAAGTAGAGTGGAAAAAGAGAGTTTTAAAGTAGGGGCTATTGAAAAGAAGCAGAGAAAAACTTCTACCAATCCTCCGTTTATGACTTCAACTCTTCAACAAACGGCATCTTCAGTTATAGGATTTAGCCCTAGAAAGACGATGATTGTTGCTCAAACACTATATGAAGGGGTAAAGACTGATAATGGTGTTACAGGTGTAATTACCTATATGAGAACAGATAGTTTAAACATCGCAGCCGAAGCGATAGAAGGAGCAAGAGAGCATATATTAAATTCATATGGCAATAAATATTTACCTGAAAAACCAAAATATTATAAATCAAAATCAAAAGGTGCACAGGAGGCTCACGAGGCTATTCGTCCTACTATTTTATCTTTTACACCGCAAATAGCAAAGAGTTTTTTAAAGCCTGATGAACTAAAACTTTATACTCTTATATACAATAGATTTATAGCTTCTCAGATGACAGATGCACTTTTTGAGTCACAATCTATCATCTTTGAGAGTAAAAGTTCAAAGTTCAAAGCTAGTGGGCGAAGGTTGGTATTTGACGGTTTTTATAAAGTTCTTGGAAGTAACGACAAAGATAAGTTATTGCCTGAACTTGAATTACACCAAGATGTTGAGCTTAGTAAGTTAGATGCAAATCAACACTTTACCGAACCTCCATCTCGCTACTCTGAAGCTAGTTTGATAAAAAAACTAGAATCTTTGGAGATTGGGCGTCCATCTACTTATGCTCCTACAATTTCACTTTTAACTTCAAGATCTTATATAGAGATTGAGAAAAAGCAACTTATTCCTACTGAAAATGCTTTTAAAGTGATAGAACTTTTGGAGAAGCACTTTGCAAATATAGTAGATAGCAATTTTACCTCAGGCATGGAAGAGAACCTTGATGAGATAGCAGAGGGGAAAAAAGATTGGCAAAAAGTTCTTTGGGAGTTTTATGACCCTTTTATCAAAGAGGTAGAAGATGGCAAGAAAAATATCAAAAGTCAAAAGATAGCGATTCCAACTGGTGAAAAGTGTCCAAAATGTGGTGAAGAGCTTTTAAAAAGAAAGGGTCGTTATGGTGAGTTTATAGCTTGTAGCGGTTTCCCAAAATGTAAATATACTCAAAATGTTGATGGAGATGGTAAACCAACTGAAAAAAAAGTAGTTGAAGTTATGCCCGATATAAAATGTCCAGAGTGTGGCGGAGGAATAGTAGAGCGAAAATCAAGAAGAGGAAAATTTTATGGATGTGCAAACTATCCAAAATGTAAGTTTATATCTACATATCTTCCTACTACAAAAATCTGTGATGCAAAAGATTGTGGATATATAATGGCTTCAAGAACTCTTAGAAAAAAAGAGATTTTTGAGTGTATAAAGTGTAAAAATAGGGTGGATGCATAGCTTATGATATATCTATGTGCAATTAGCAATGTCTCAAGCGGAAGCTGTAGTGAAGATTGCTCATTTTGTACACAAAGTGCAAGATTTAGTGCTGATATAGAGACTTATCGTCATAAAAGTGTAGATGAAGTTGTAAAAGAGGCACAAGTTGCAAGAGTAAATAGAGCAGTTGGATTTTGTTTGGTAACTGCTGGAAAAGGTATGACAGATGCAAAGTTGGAGTATATATGCAAGATTGCATCTGCGGTCAAAAAAGTAGAACCTGATTTTAATCTTATCGCTTGTAATGGTACTGCCTCGATAGAGCAGTTAAAGGAGCTTAAAAAGCATGGAATAAAAAGTTACAATCACAACTTAGAGACAAGTGAAAACTATTATAGACAGATATGCACAACTCATCTGTGGCAAGATAGATATCAAACTTGTCTAAATACAAAAGAGGCTGGACTCAAACTTTGTAGTGGTGGTATATTTGGTATGGGGGAGAGTCAAAAAGATAGAGAAGAGTTTGTCTCTTCACTCGCATCTTTAGCTCCAAATACAGTTGCGATAAATTTTTTCCATCCAAATAGTGCATTGCCAATACTATCTAATTCTTTAAGTGTTGATGAAGCATTGGATATGATAAGATATGTTAAAAAAGAGTTATCCTCTTGTAAAAAAATTATGATAGCAGGTGGAAGAGAGCAAATGTTTGGAAGTAGAGTTGGTGAAATATTTGAAGCAGGAGCAAATACAATAGTAATTGGTGATTATCTCACAACAAGTGGTGATGAACCAGGAAAAGATTTAAAGCTTATAGAGTCACTTGGACTCAAATTAGCAGAAAAGTGTGATGGCTAGTGAAATATCGATAATAGTCACAATCTCTGTGATTATTTTTATCTCTCCATATCTCTCTAAAATTCTCAGTGTTCCTACAACTCCTTTAGAGATAGTTTTGGGTTCAATTGCAGGTTATATCGGGTTTATTGGCTATAACCATCTCTTTGAGCTTATCGCTGAGGTTGGATTTTTTTATCTGATGTTTTTGGCGGGAACTGAAGTAAATTTACGGCTTTTACAAAAAGAGGACAAAGATACAGTTAGGCGAGGTATCATCTACATAATATTCCTATATCTTCTATCTTTTATAGTTAGTAAAGCTCTTGGATTTAGTAGTATTTTTATAGTGATGCTGCCTCTTATCTCTCTTGGTTTGATTGTTACACTCTATAAAGAGTTTGATAAAGATACAAAATGGCTTAATCTCTCTATGACTATTGGTGTTTTAGGAGAGCTTGTAAGTATAGCAGCTCTTACTATCACGGGGGCCGCTCTTGAACACGGCATGGGTGTGGAGCTTTATAAATCTCTTGGGCTTTTGGTAGTCTTTATGTTTATTATGGCTTTTATATTTGAATTTTTAAGAGTGCTTTTTTGGTGGTATCCAAAACTAAAAACTTATCTTATCCCAATCTATTCAGATAAAGATGAGAAAGATATCAGGCTCTCTATGGCTCTGTTTTTTCTCATGATCGCTGTGATGTTAGTGCTAAAACTAGAAATTGCTTTTGGAGCATTTATAGCGGGTGTCTTTATAGCAACATTTTTTGAACATAAAGAGGAACTTCCCCATAAACTTTCTACATTTGGATTTGGTTTTTTAATTCCTATCTTTTTTGTATATATTGGATCTACTTTTAGTCTTGATTCGCTATTTGAAGAGGGCTTGGTTATTCAAGCTCTACTTATAACATTTGCTATGATTTTTATCCGCTTAGTTGCATCTATATCATTTCGTGGAGTTTTAACTACTAGAGAGATTATCTATTTTGCTTTGTCACACTCTATGCCACTTACTCTTTTGATAGCCATCGTAACACTAGCTTATCACAACAGTAGTATTGATCAGTTTCAATACTATGCATTTATATTGGCTAGTTTGTTTGAAGTTATAATCGTTATGGTTGGTATAAAGGTGATGCACAAGTATGAGTTAAAAGAGAATCCTAAAAACTGATTAGATATCCGTAAGGTTTTTTTGAAATTTTATAGTTATAAGATTTGTTTAGTTTAAAAGATACTCGATAAAAGTAGTCATGGTGACCAACTCTTAAACCTTTTACTCTTACTGCATCTATAGTTTTAGAAAACGGCTCAACAACATCAAATCTTTCAAAATCTATCACTATACGATTTGGGCTTTTGAGTTTGAAATGTTTTAGCATCTTATCTTTTGTAACAATCTTTATGGCATTTTTATGAAGTGATATCTTTGTAAACTCTCCACGATAGATAAACTTTGGAGTTTTAGGTCTCTTATATCGCTTATGCTTTTTTTGTATAGGTTTTGGTTTAATGATTTTTGGAGCGATTGGTATCTCTATCTTTGGCTCAGGTTTGATTATAGGTATAGTTTTAACTATGGGTATTTGTTCTTCTATCTTTATTTGAACTGGGATAGGTTTTGTTTTTGGTGGTATTTTAATTTCATTAAACTCTTGTTTAACTGGTTCAAAAGGGTTTTCTCTAGCGCTTAGCGAGAGTGTGAGAATAAAAAATATTATTAGATATATTTTCATCTATCTTCTTCTTTTGGTAAAAGACTTTTAAGTTCAAAATACTGCTTTTGGAGTGCTGCATTTTCGTGTTGGATTTTGTCTATTTTTTGTTCAAACTGCTTTTTTGTATCTTGTAAAGAGAGGTAAACTTCTAAAGAATTTTTTCCAAAAAGTGTCTCCCCTACAAAAAGCCCTGCAAGAATAACAGACAATATAAGAATGATTTTTTGTAAAAAGTGGTGATTATTAGCACTTTTTACAACTATTTCATCTGTTATATTGCTCATAAGTTCAGAAAAGCTCTTTGCCTAAATATTCGCTAAATCCGATATCTTGTTCTATCTCTAAAAGTCTATTATATTTTGCAGTTCGCTCACCTCTTGCTGTTGAGCCTGTTTTGATTTGTCCTGTATTTAAAGCTACGGCAAAATCAGCGATAAATGCATCTTCACTCTCTCCACTTCTATGACTCATAACACAAGTATAACCATTTCTTTGAGCTAATCTTACAGTTGCCATAGTTTCACTAACAGATCCTATTTGGTTTGGTTTTATAAGGATTGAATTAGCTATATTTTTATCAATTCCCTCTTTTAAAATTTTTTCATTTGTAACAAATAAATCATCTCCTACAAGTTGTATTTTGTTTGCTAGTTTTTCTGTAAGAATTTTCCATCCATCCCAATCATCTTCACTAAGACCATCTTCTATAGATACAATTGGATATTTCTCGCAAAGAGTTGCATAATAATCAACAAGTTCAGCTGAACTAAGCACTCTATTTTCAGCTTCAAGTTTATAACCGCCATCAACTACGAGTTCACTAGCTGCAACATCAAGAGCGATTGCTATATCTTCTCCAGCTTTGTATCCAGCTTTTTCGATAGCTTGCATGATAACTACAATCGGTTCTTCATTATCTTTTAGATTTGGTGCAAATCCACCTTCATCTCCAAGAGCTGTACTCTCGCCCATATCAGCAATAATTTTTTTAAGCGTATGATAGACTTCAGCACTAGCTCTAAGTGCTTCGCTTAGTGAGTCAAAGTTTAATGGTATAATCATATACTCTTGAAAATCAACACTATTGTTAGCATGACTTCCTCCATTTATGATATTAAACATAGGAACAGGAATAGTTATAGCATTGCTTCCGCCTAGATATCTGTATAGTGGGATATTTAAGCTTTTTGCTGCTGCTCTTGCTACTGCCATAGATACACCTAATACTGCATTTGCTCCTAGGTTTGCATAGTTCTCAGTTCCGTCTAATTCTTTGATGATTGCATCTATTTCTGCTTGATTAAAAGGTGAAATTCCTATAAGTTCATCAGAGATATGTGTATTTACATGTTCACATGCTTTTAATACACCTTTTCCCATATATCTTTCATCGGCATCTCTTAGCTCAAGGGCTTCTCTTTTTCCAGTGCTTGCACCACTTGGCACTATTGCATTTGCACTTGTTCCATCACTTAGTGTTACAGTTGCTCTTACTGTTGGGTTTCCTCTACTATCAAGCACTTCATCAGCATATATATCATCAATATAAATCATTTTTTCTTTTCTCCTTTTTCCTCTTCTTCTTTGTTTATCTCTGTAATTCCCATAGCAACTTTTATGCCATCCTCTATCTCTTTTGCTAATTTCGGGTCTTCTTTTAGCAATGCTTTGACATTTTCTCGTCCTTGTCCTAGTCGCTTGTCTCCATAGCTAAACCATGCACCACTTTTGTCAATTATATCAAGTTTAACCCCATAATCTACTAATTCACCCTCTTTAGAAATTCCTTCTCCAAACATGATGTCAAATTCTGCTATTTTAAACGGTGGAGCTACTTTATTTTTTACAACTTTTGCTTTTACTCTATTTCCGATATTTTCCTCAGCTTGTTTTAGCGTGGCTATTCTTCTTACATCTATTCTTATAGACGCATAAAATTTCAGAGCATTACCTCCTGTTGTAGTTTCTGGCGAACCATACCCCATCATGCCTATTTTCATACGAATTTGATTTATAAATATAACTGTTGTATTCATCTTATGAAGTACACCTGTAAGTTTACGAAGAGCTTGACTCATCAGCCTTGCTTGAAGCCCAACATGTGTATCTCCCATATCTCCATCTATCTCAGTTTTAGGTGTTAAGGCAGCAACAGAATCTATAACAATCAAATCAATTGCCCCACTTCTTGCTATGGTTTCAACGATATCAAGTGCTTGTTCACCATAATCAGGTTGAGAAACAAAAAGATTTTCTGTATCAACTCCAAGGTTTTGAGCATATTTTACATCTAGTGCATGTTCTGCATCTATAAAAGCACAAATACCACCATTTTTTTGAGATTCAGCTGTGATTTGAAGTGCCAATGTAGTTTTACCAGAACTCTCAGGTCCATAAATCTCAACAACTCTACCTTTAGGAACTCCACCAATCCCAAGTGCCATATCAAGTCCCAATGATCCAGTACTGATTGCTTCAATAGGCTCTATCTCCTTATCTCCAAGTCTTACAAGTGCACCTTTTCCAAATGCTTTATCAATTTGTTTTATCGTTAAGTCTAATGCTTTTTTTTTATTTTCATTCATTTTTATATCCTTTTTTGTATGTTTTAACTGATTTTAGCAGAAAATTTATTCTTAGTAAAAAAATATTTCATTCTGAAATGTATTATTTTTTTAGTGATTGGCTGATTTCTTGAATCAATTCTTCACTTTTTTGATTTGCGAGATTATTACTATATGCGGTTGCACCTTTTGAGATAAAGCCTTGGAGTTGTTTTATCTTTGCTTTTAGTTTTTCTAACTCTTGTGTATCATCTTTTGCTTCAATTTTATTTTTTAGTCCGATGCTTTGGTCTATTATGTTACTTGATTTACGAAGAGTTACTGTTTGGGCTTGCATGGACTCTATCTGTTTTTTATGAATTTGTTCAGATTTTTCAAGCTTTCGTCTAATCTCTACAAGGTTTTTTACATCAAGTTCTAGTTTATTTACCCTCTCTTGTAAAATTGAATTTTCAATCTCTTTTTCATTTATAATCTCTTGATACTCTTGGCTTATTGTATTAAAAAAACTCTCAAGTTGAGTTACGAAAAAGGTCTTTTTCATAGTAAGCTTTTTTGAGATTTCTTTTATCATAGGATTCCTAGATTGAATTTTAGATATTATATCTTTATTTTGGTAAAATGAACAGAAAGGATAATATTGAAAGTTGTAACAGTTGCACACTCTCCAGATGCGGATGATATTTTTATGTTTTATGCTATTAAGTTTGGTTGGGTTGGTATGAAAGATGTGAGATTTGACAATGTTGCACTAGATATTGAAACTCTTAATGTAAAAGCGTTAGAGAACTATTATGATATCTCAGCTATTAGTTTTGGGTTATATCCTCTTATCAAAGATGAGTATGCACTGCTTCGGACAGCTGTAAGTTTTGGAGAGGGGTATGGTCCTAAACTTATCAAGAAAAAAGGTATCAAACTTAAACGGAATTTTAAAGTCGCACTAAGTGGTAAATATACAACAAATGCATTGCTTTTTAAAATCGCTTATCCAGATGCAAGAATCATCTATAAAAATTTTTTAGATATAGAGAAAGCTGTACTAGATGGTGAGGTAGATGCGGGTGTATTAATCCATGAGAGTATTTTGACTTATGATAATGCTTTGGAGGTTGAGAGAGAGATTTGGGATGTTTGGCAAGAGCTTAGTGGTGGAGGTTTGCCTCTTCCTCTTGGTGGCATGGGCGTAAGGCGTTCACTCCCTATAACTAGAGCTATCGCATATGAAGAAGTTTTAACAAAAGCTGTTGAAGTAGCATATAAAAATAAAAAACTACTATCAAAGATGCTAATAGAAAGAGATCTCATAAGAGTTGATGAAGAGAAGTTAAAAGAGTATCTAAATCTCTATGCAAATGCTGACTCTATCAGTATGAGTGAATTACAATTAGATGCGATAGATAAGCTTTTTGAGATAGGTTATGATGGTGGGTATTATGAAGAGAAGGTGGATGTTAGAGACTATCTAGTGCCAAAAGAGTATAACGACTATAGGTTTGCATAAAAGATGGAAGCAAAGCTCATAGGACTTGGAGTTGAGACATTTAAACTAGCTCTTTATCTCTCCTTGCCTATGCTTCTTGGCGGTCTTATTGCTGGACTTATTATCAGTATATTTCAAGCTACTACACAGATAAATGAGATGACACTCTCATTTGTTCCAAAAATAATTGTTGTAGTTGGTATATTGATTTTTACTATGCCTTGGATGATGAACATGATGATAGATTTTACGACCAAAGTTATCAACATGATTCCCGATTTTATATTTTGACAAAAAGTATAGATTTCTCCAAATATAGCTCTATTAAAATAGGTCCAGTTGTAGATGTTTTTTTGATAGACGAGATGCAACCCTTACCTAAAAACCACTTCCTAATAGGTGGTGCAAACAATCTTTTAGTATCAGATAATCCTCCTCCTTTATCTATGCTATCTAAAAAGTTTGACTACTTGCATCTTGAAGATGATAGACTTTTTGTAGGTGGGGCTACTAAAAGTGGACGGATATTTTCATACTGTAAAAAACACAATATCAAAGGTTTTGAGTATCTCTCAAAATTGCCAGGTACTCTTGGTGGTCTTATAAAGATGAATGCAGGGATGAAAGATGATGAGATATTCAACAATTTGATAAAGATAAAAACAGTTGATGGATATATTTTAAAAGAGGATATAAATCACGGATACCGCTTTACAGATATTGAAACTATAGTATATGAAGCTGTTTTTAAAATAGAGAGAGGATTTGACAAAGAGAAGCTTGCTATCTTTGCTAAGATGCGAAAAAACCAACCATCGCTCCCTAGTGCAGGAAGTGTTTTTAAAAATCCAGATGGTGATTATGCAGGACGACTCATCGAAGCTGTAGGACTCAAGGGTTATAAAAAGGGTAGGGCAAGTTTTAGTGAAGTTCATGCAAACTTTTTGGTAAATGAAGGAGGAGCGAGTTTTGAAGATGCACTTTTTTTGATAGAGTTGGCAAAAAAAAGAGTTTTTGAAAAATATAGCATTTTATTGGAAAAAGAGGTTATAATAGTTACATAAGGTGAAAAAAACAGTTTAAAACATAAAATAAAATTAAAGTTTTATAGGTAAAGTTTATTTTTATGCTAAACTATATTTGTTGGTAACAAAAGAAGCATTGAAAGTTGGCACTATAGGTGCTTTGATGGTTTTTAAAACTTTTATTTGGAGAAAAACACAATGAAAAAAAAGTCAATTTTATTTATACTTTTGAGTCTATTAATATTTTCTGGATGCACAACATCAACTACTGTACAAAAAGAGACAAAAAGCACAACTACTCTGTTTCATATAATCAAAACATCACAAGTGCCAACTGACTATCTTGAGTATAGTGAAGGAAAAAAAGAGTTTTTGGTATATCATAGCGATACACCAAACGATGTTGAAGCATTTGAAACAGAGTATGAAAAATTAACAAACAAAACAGCTCCAAAATTTCAAGGCAATATGATTATCGCAAAAAGTGGTACAAAATCAAGTGGTGGATATAGCATATCTGTAGAGAGTATAAAAGATAGTGGTAGATTTACAGAAGTGACTCTTCTTTCAAAAAGTCCAGGTAGAGGATGTCTTGTAACTACAGCTTTAGAAAATCCTTATATAATTGTTGAAATTCCAGATGATTATAAAGATGTTAAGTTTGTTGAAAAGAGTGTTTCGATTGATTGTGAATAAGGGTATTTAATCCTTAATCACATGCCCTACAAACTTCGCATCATCATCGATAATAGCCCTTAGAGCCTTTCTAAATCCTAATCCACACCCTTCATATGCAAAAAATACACCTGCGTGATAATAGGCTCCGTCATCATCACGGTTTAGCTCTGTAAATCTTTGAAAAATAGGTTTAAAATTCTCATAATGTCCATCTTTTTCATCTATAATCTCACCATCTTCGCCGTGTATGATTACATTTTCACCTTCTCTTCCAAATGCTGGTTTTTGTACATATGCACCTTCAAGTGGTTCAAAAGAGGTTTCAAGTAATAGTGGGTGATTTGGGTATAAATCCCAAAGAATTTTCATAAAAGCTTTGCTTTGAAACATGAGAGTGTAAGCTGGATTTAGGATGATTGCTTTTTGGTTATTTATGATTTGGGTTAAGATTGTGGCTAATCCTCCCTCGTCTGTGGCGATATCTTCCCAAGGAATTAGTTTAAAGAAAAATTCATAATTTTCATCTTCAAAAAATATCCCATTATCTTCACTAAATTCTACTTCATCGATATATGCAAATGCAGTTTCAAACCCTGCCTCTTTTGCGATACTCATCAAAAATCTTGTGGTATCTTCATCTTCCCCCGCACCTCTAACACTTGAAAATAAAATCTTCCAACCATCATAATGCTCTGAAAAACTATCAACACTCTCTTGGAGTGTGATAAGTCTTTGAAAGTTTTCTTTTATTGATTCGTAAATATTGTTAAATTGGCTCTCTTCATCCATATTGTTCTTTTTTAGTATCGCCCATTGAGCTATGGCACTCTCAAGAAGAACTGTTGGAGTATCTGCATTAAATTCTAAAAGTTTTATAGGCTTTCCATCTAGTCCACCTGCAAAATCAAACCTACTGTAAAGATGCCAGTGGACATCGTTTTCCCAACTCTCTTTTATAACTTCTACTAAATTAAATGGTATATTTATATCGTGGAGTAGGTCATTTTCTATGACATAATCCCCAGCCTCTATAAACATATCATAGAGTTCATTTGAGGCATCTGCATAAGCTCTAGCTTCCATTTCATTTACTTCTATAAGTTCATCTACAAGATAAGGTGTGTCATCGTCACAATCTGTATGCCAGGAGAAGTTAATACTCTCTAAAAATTCTATAGTTAGAGGTTCTATTTTTTTAAGTTTCATGATGCATTAACCTCCAAAGCTTCTTGACCCTGATTTTGAGCCTGAGAATCCTGAACTTCTTTTTGCTCCACTTCTTTGATTTTTACTTCCAAAGTAACCTGATTTTTTACTAGCTCCAGATTTTGCTTTGTTGAAAGAGCTTTTACTTTTGTTGTAAGTTTGTGGGTTTTTGTAGCTTGATTGTCTATTGTTTTTATAATTTTGGTTGTTAAATAGTTTATTACCTATATAGCTTCCTAGCATTGCACCAGCCATACTTGCAAGTATAGTTCCACCTAATCCCATTCCTCCAGAACCACTTGAAACTTGCTCTTGGGTAAGCTCTGATGTGCCTGCATCAATTTTTGCCGCTTCCTCTTTTACAAGTAAGTCAAGTTCCTCTTGTGTGAGGATTTTTTCACTTCCGTCTAATCCTTTTAAGATAACTCTAGTCTCAACACTTGGAAATTCATCAACTATTTTGTACTCTTTTGGTGCAACCTCTTGAATAACAACAAATGCTCCTTGTTTTTGGCTAGCTTCTTGAAATGAATTGGTGTTAGATCCACTGTTTTGTGTCAATCCACTATCAGTACCTTCGCCACCACAACCTGCAAGACCTACTACTAATATAGCTCCCATCCCTCCTACTATAGAGTAGTCAGATATCTTTTTGATATGTTTCATTATGCCCCTTTAACTTTTGCAATAAGATTTTTTGCTAATTCTAGCGAATTTTTCCCACATGTTAAAACAATTGCCATTCTTCTACCAATATGTGAGTTTGGTTTGCCAAAAATTCTTACATCAGAGTTTGCACTAAAACACTCTTTTGGTATCTCAAATATTGGATTGTCACTCTCAACATCCGACTTAAAAGCTGCACTCGCACCCTCACTATAAAAAATAAAATCAAGAGGCAACCCTAAAACCGCCCTGATATGTAGTGCAAACTCACTTTGAGATTGTGTTAACATCGTAACCATACCAGTATCGTGAGGGCGTGGACTTAGCTCTGAAAAATAGACTTCATCATCTTTTATAAAAAACTCCACACCAAATATACCTCTACCGCCTAATCCATCAGTAACTTTTTTTGCAATCTCTTGTGCTTTTTGTTTTGCAACTTCACTCATCAGCATTGGCTGCCAAGAGAAGATATAATCCCCATCTTCTTGAATATGCCCGATAGGTTCACAAAATATAGTTTCATATCCATTTCTAGCTGTCAAAAGTGTTATCTCATAGTCAAATTTTATAAACTCTTCAACGATAAGCTCACTTGCATTTCCTCTAGCCTCTTTTGCCTTCTCCCAAGAGTTTAGTAAATCATCAGCACTTTTTGCCACACTTTGCCCATGTCCTGAACTACTCATGACAGGTTTGATAACACAAGGAAAACCAAGCTCCTCACTAGCTTCTTTTAACTCTTCATAAGTTTTCACAAATTTGTACCCGCTAGTTTTTAACCCCAGCTCTTGGGATGCAAAGATACGAATATTTTTACGATTCATAGTTTTATTAACCGCTTGGGCATTTGGTATGACTGTAAAACCTTCACTTTCTGCCACAAAAAGAGCATCTATACTGATGGCCTCAACCTCAGGAAGAATAAAAGTTGGTTTTTCAAGGCGGATAACTCTTAAAACCTCTTTCTCATTTTTCATATCGATAACATATGAACGAGTAGAAACCAGATGAGCTGGAGCATTTTCATATGCATCAACTGCTACAACTTCAACACCAAGACGACTAGCTTCAATGGCAACTTCTTTTCCTAGCTCTCCACTGCCTAGTAGTAAGATTTTTATAGAGTTTGATTTTAATGGAGTTGTAAATGTCATAATAGCCTTCTGGAGTTTTTTAATATAATACAAAATATTGACAAAAAGTTAAATGATTTGTTAGAATGACGATATACTTTAAAAAAAAAGGAAAAATGATGATAGAAGAATTTGAAGACAATTACGAAGTATGTGAATGTATGGGAATAACTCTCAAAGAGATTGTAGATGCAATAAAAAAGTATGATTTAAAAAGTGTTGAAGAGATTATGGATAAGACAGATGCAGGTACAGCTTGTGGGTCTTGTAAAAGTATAAAAGATAGTGATGGTTTTAGAGATTTGCATCTTGATGAGATTTTGAAAGATGTCATAGGATGAGTTTAGTAAAAAAGAAACTATTGACTCTGATGTATAATTAAGGTATAGTTTCTATATCATTATTAAATAGTTGAAATATTTGGATTTTGAATATGACATTAATAAAAGTCTTATAAATAAAGCAAAACATGGAATTGATTTTGAAGAAGCTAAATCATTATGGGATGATAAAAATTCTTTAATCGTTCCTGCTAACATTATTGATAATGAAATTAGATATGCAATGATTTCAAAACTTAACAAAAAATGTTTCGTTGCCATATTTATAATCAGGAGAGATAAATATAGAATAATCAGTGTTAGAAGATGTAGAAAAAATGAGGAGAAAAATTATGAAAACAATAACAGCTAAAGAGTTTGATAAAAAATTTGATAATGATGAAGATATTAGTGAATATTTAGATTTTTCAAATGCTATTAAATTAAATGAATTTGAAAAAACATCAACTAAAAAAATTAATGTAGATTTTCCTGAACATATAATAAAACTATTGGATAATGAAGCTCAAAAAATTGGTGTAACAAGACAATCTATTATAAAGGTATGGATTGCGGAGAGGCTAAAAGAAGAACAAAGATACCAACTTACACTTCCAAGATAACAAAATTATGGGCTTACAATGGTAAAATATTTGTATAGAAAGCCGTAGCTTATAGTCTTAAAATTTTGAAATTTAAGATATACACAAATTTTACACTATATTAGAGTATCATAATAAAAAGGATGATTTATGTTTAGAATGATATTTATAATTTTGATAACAACGGTGATAAATCTAAATGCAAGTAATTATAGTGTTAAGTTCAAGGGGATTACACTTGGAGAGATAAGCAGTTTGGATACATTAAAATCAAACTATCTTCAAGCAAGGGTTACTAACCCTATTGCTAAGTTTTTGATTCGTAAAAAGTATTTTATATTTCACTCTGGAGATGAGCCAAAGATTGAAGATGCAAAGTTTAGAAGGGATAAAAATATGATTTTATTTGCTTTTTTTCAGTCACTTAGTGAAAAACCAAAATATAAAAAATATCAGATAAATGAGATAAAAGATTTAACTCTTGAATGTGAATCTTCACAGTGTCTATTTTTATATCGAAAAAAAGGAAAAATAGGAGGGAAGGGGACTATAACTTTTGATGAAAAGGGGGAGTTTGTCAAGCTAGTAGAGGAGATTGCATCTGTTGAAATCTCCAGAAAATAGCTCTACTATTTTTTCATAACATTTCCAAGCATTCCCTTGATAGCTCCTTGGAGATCGGCTGGATAGATGACGAACTTACTGTTTTGAGATTGGCTTATCTTTTCAAGAGTGTTTATATATCTATCTCCTAATAAGAACATTGTTGGTAGCTCTTTATCTGTGATTGCTTGTGATACATTTGTTATAGCTTGTGCAGATGCTTCTGAAAGTGCTACTTGAGCTTCCGCCTCTTTTTTTGCAGCTTCTAGTTTTCCTTGAGCTTCCAATATCATAGCATTTTTTTCACCCTCAGCTCTTGTCTCTACTGCTCTTCGCTCTCTCTCAGCTGCTGCTTGTTGCTCCATTGCTGTTTGCATTGAACTTGATGGGGTTATATCTTGAATCTCTACCGATTTTATTGTCACTCCCCAGTCAGCTATATCATCAAGTATTTGATCTTTGAGTTTTGCTTTGATGATATCTCTGTTTGAGAGTGCTTCATCAAGTTTCATCTCACCGATAATAGAACGAAGTGTTGTCATGATGAGGTTTTGAATAGCTAGTTTAAAATCCTCAACTCCGTAGATTGCATCTTCTGGTTTTGTGACTCTTGCAAATGCTATTGCATTTGTTAGGATTACTGCATTGTCTTTTGTGATAACTTCTTGTCTCTGTATATCAAGAATGAGATCTCTTGTTGAAACTTTTTGTCGTACCTTATCTATATAAGGGATTATGACATTTAATCCTGGTTTTAGAGTTTCGTTAAATTTTCCAAGTCGCTCAACTACCCACTCTTCACCCTGTGGAACTATTTTTACACCTGCAAAAAGGGTTATAATTACTACTATGAGTAGTACTACTAGAATTTCCATTATTTTTCCTCCGTATTTACTTTTAATAATTGACCGTTAATATCAACGATATATATAGGTTTACCGACTTCTATCTCTTTATCAGAGATTGCAATCCATTCACTACTTCCAAGAACTGGTGCATCAAATCGTACTTTTCCTCTTTTATGAGGTTCAATTTTTTGGGTTACTATACCTTTTGTGCCAAGCTTAAAATCACTTTGTCCACTTTTTGAAACGGTTTTTGGTTTAAAAAATTGAAACCAAAGTATTAAAAAAACAACTGAAAGTACAATCCAGATAAAAAACTCAGTTATAAATAAAGTCCCAAATCCAAGATCTATAACACCGACTATGATAGCAGCTAAGCCAAACCAAAGAATTATAAAAAGAGGCATAAATATTTCACTAACAGAAAGGATAAGTCCAAGAACTATCCAGTGCCACCAGAGAAGATTTACTGAAAGAAATTCGACCAATTTAAAACCTTTTTGGTTTATTGTATCGGGATTTAGTTAAAGTGGGATTTTATACGGGAAGTAAATCCCGTATGAAAGTAATTATAGTCTAGACTCGTATCGTCTAAGCATATATAGTTTTTTAAGTGCTTTTTTCTTTGCAGCAATTTTCTGTTTTTTTCTCTTTTCAGTACCTGTTTCAAAAAACTTTCTTGCTCTTTTCTCAGTTACAACTAAGTTTCTATCAGTCTGTTTTTTAAACTTTCTATACGCTTCTTCGAATGATTCACTAGGTTTGACATTTATACCTGGCATGTGGATATCACCACCTCTCGTCTGTATTTTGAAGATGAAATTGTACCATAATTATTCAAAAAATACAAGTCATCCACCCCAATAACGAATAGGGCCTGTATCGATATGCATAAAACCGCTTCTTGGATAGTATCCAACTCCACCACGGCGAAGAAATGTTGCTAGTTTTTTTAGGTTTTTAAGCTCAGTTCCTGGTAGATTTATATCAATAGCTTGTGCTTTTAAGTGAAAGCTATTTTTTGCAACACCTTCACTAATCTCTCTTAATTTTCTATTTGTCTTTTCTGATCTGTATCCTGAAAATACTTTTATAGGTTTAGTTGTATCTCTTATAAGCTGTATGGAGTAGAGTAGGTCTAAAAGTTTTACATCCATATTTTGTACTTCACCTGTTCGATGGTCTCTTAAAAGATGGTTTATCTTTTTAAGTTCATCAATCACAAAGTGGTCTTTTGACCAGTAGGTTGCTTTTAAATGCTCTCCTGTGTGGGCATTGTAGAGTTTTATTGATCTATCTACTGGCATTCTTAATGCAAACAATTCATAAGGGCTGACAGTCAAACCTGCACCTAAAATAATACTCTTTTTTAAAAAATCTCTTCTATTGTTCATTTTTATAATCCGATATAGTTATTATGTTATTTCTCTACATCGGATTTAAATTAAAAATCTTTAATAATTATCGCAAAAATCTTTGATTCTTGTAATTCCTTCTTTGATACTATCTACATCAGTTGCAAATGAAAACCTAAAATACCCCTCACTTCCAAATCCAACACCAGGAACTAAAGCTACACCTTTTTCTTCTAAAATTTGTTTACAAAATGTCATAGAGTCATTAGATATCTTTTGAATATTTACAAAAAGGTAAAATGCACCATCTGGTTTTAAAACAGAAAGTTTATCGCTGTCATTAAGGAGTTTAACCGCTAAATCTCTTCTTTTTTTAAACTCTTTTCTCATCATCTCTATATCACTATCAGCTTCTCCTTTTAGTGCTACTATTGCTGCATATTGAGTGATGGAGTTTATATTTGATGTGCTTTGGGATTGAAGTTTTTTCATAGCAGCTATGAGTTCATCTTTTGGAGATGCTAGATATCCAAATCGCCAACCTGTCATAGCAACTGATTTACTAAGACCATTTATCGTGATTGTTCTCTCAAACATATCTTGACTTACACTTGCAGTCGCTGTAAATTCTCCCTCATATATCAGTTTTTCGTACATTTCATCAGATGCGACAAGGATATCTGTGCCTTTTAAGACTTCTCCAAGTGCTTCTAACTCCTCTTTACTATATACCGAACCTGTTGGGTTTGATGGTGTGGTTAAAATCAACATCTTTGTTTTTGGAGTGATTGCAGCTTTTAATTGCTCTGGTGTGATTTTAAAACCATCCTCATCAGTTGTCTCTATAAAGACTGATTTTCCACCACTATAAATAACAAGTTCAGGATAAGTAACCCAATAAGGAGAGGGAATTATAACTTCATCTCCCTCTTCTATAACTGTTTGAAAGAGGTTAAATAGTGAATGTTTTGCTCCATTACTGACAATGATTTGAGAGGATTTATACTCTAAATTATTATCTCTTTTTAGTTTTAGCTTGATAGAGTCTAAAAGTTTTGGGAATCCTGGAACGGCAGTGTATCTTGTGAAATTTTCATCTAGTGCTTTTTTTGCCTCATCTTTGATAATTTCGGGGGTATTAAAATCAGGTTCTCCTGCTGAAAAGCTGATGATATCTTTACCTTGTGCTTTAAGCTCAGCTGCGAGAGTTGAGATAGCTATAGTAAGTGAAGGGGATAAACTCTGTACTCTTTTTGTTAACATGAAAGAAACCTTTGTAATAAAAATTATTTGATTATAGCAAAGATTTCTCTATAAAAATATTATTTTTCATTTATGACTCTATTTTATTGACCTTTGGCACAGTTATCTCTAATATCCCATCTTGATACTTAGTTTTTAGATGTTCTATAAAAGCATCATCTGGGATGCTTATGGTATTTTGATGTTTTTTTAGACTTTCGCTATAAATTGTGCTATTTTGACTCTGTTTTTCTTGGATTACTTTTTGAGTTATCGTTATTGTTAGTAAATTTTTTTCTGTTTTGATATCGACTTTAGAGTCAGCACCGCCAGGGATATTTAGTGAGAGATAGTAGTTGTCTTCTTGATCTGTAAATTTTAGTCGATTTGCTTGTGAAAACTCACCTAAAAGATCTTTGAAAAAAGGATCACTTTTTGAGAGTTTATCAATTTCCCCAGAGAGTTCTCCAAATCCCTTTTCCATCTCTTTGATACCTTCTTGAAGTTGCTCTTGCATCTCTTTAAATCCCTCTTTGATTCCTTCTTGCAGTTTTGGATTGCCAAATATATTTGAAAAAAGTCTGTTTAAGTCCTCTTTTATAAGCTCTTCATCAAACATATCATCTGGTTTGATTTGGCTTTGAACGGGAGTATTTAACTCTTTGACTTTCTCTTCAATCGATTCTTCTTCAATAGTTACTGAAATTTCTGGTTTTTTTTCTTCTACAATTTGCACTTTTGCATCTGAGGTTTTATTTAGTAGATATGCTTGATAGCCGATGACTGTGATGAGTACAAAACCTATGGCTATTACTATATTTTTATTCATAGAAATCCTTATCATATTTTAACAGTTTATAACAAATATGCACTTTTAATAAAAGTAAAATAATTAACTATTTTTATGAAAAAAGGTGGCTCTTATGTTGCTTTTAGTTTAATTCCAGATGCATCCACTGTGATAATATCATCATTTTGAAGTTTTGTCAGTGCTTTTTTAAAATTTTTCTTACTTAATCCAAAGACTTTTTTGATTTCATCCGCGTTACTTTTATAGTTATAAGGCAAGTGTTTATCTGTACTTAAAATGGCAATAATTTTTTGGCTTAAAAGTTCATCTTTTTCTTTTCCAATAGGTTGCAGTGAAATGTCAAACTTTCCATCATCTCTTACATTTTTAATATAACCTTTTTTATAATCACCTATTTTTATATCTTCAAATATCTCATCTTTAAATATCATACCCTCATATCTGTTATCTGCTATAACCTTATATCCAAGTGGAGTTTTTGCGATTATAAAGATATCTGCAACTTTTATATCTTTCATAGTTTTTGGGTCATTTTCTAAGTATCTTCCGATGCGACTATCTCCAAAAAGTCTATCGGTTTTGGCATCATATGCTACTCTTAAGATATATTTTCTACCAACAATATAGGGAGTTTTTTGTACAGATTTTGGTACAAATAGATCTTTTGGCAATCCCCAATCCACAAATACACCAAAAGGAGTTTCATCTACAACTTTAAAAAGCCCAAACTCTCCAAGCATCGCTTTTGGTTTTTTTGTTGTAGCTACTATCCTATCCTCTGAATCAGTGTAGATAAAGACATCTATCTTATCATCTAGATGCATGTCTTTTGTGATATAAATCCCTGGTAAAAGCACATCTTCTTCACCATTATTTGTCACAAGATATAACCCATGATCACTCTCTCTATCGATTTTGAGTCTGTTCATACTTCCTAGTTTTAGTTTTTCATTCAATAGTGCTTCTCCTCATCTTCAATAGCCCTCTTTTTATGTTTAGCTCTTGTAAAGCCTTTTTTTCGTTTTATCATCTGTAGTTTATTCGCTTCATGGAGACACATTTTTCCAATTTCATCGATACTTTTTGTGCTTTCAGGCAAATTTGCAGCAATCTCAACAAACTTTTCAAGCTCTATGTGGTAGTGGTTATTTAAATCTACTTTTTCAATATCTTCCAAAGGTGTAAAAATTCTGTCTCTTAACTCTATAAAAGATTTTCTATTAGAGTTCTCTTTTTGAAAAAAACTTACAATTCTGTTTACAAATCTCTCTAACTCTCTGGTATACTTAATCCGTTTGTACTTCTCAAGTTGCTTTTGTGTGTACAATTTTATGCCTCTATTGTTTGTTTAATCTCAAAATAGGTATACTTTATTTTCAAA
>JAMONX010000057.1 GCA_027066435.1 Campylobacterales bacterium | reverse complement strand
GAAGTTCCTGAAGTTTCTCTTTTGGAGAGTAAAAAAGGAAGATATTTTGCTACAAAAAGGTTTGATAGAGTAGGGGATGATAGGATTCATATGCACTCTGTTGCTGGGTTGACTCATAGTGATTTTAGATTTCCTACTCTTGATTATGATGATTTGCTCTCTTTGAGTTTGCATTTGACAAAGAACTTTACTGAGCAGAAAAAGATGTTTCGACTTGCTTGTTTTAATCTTTTTGCTCACAATCGTGATGATCACTCTAAAAACTTTTCATTTTTGATGGATGAAAAGGGCGAGTGGAAGCTCTCACCTGTTTATGATGTTACATTTTCATTTGGTCCAGCTGGTGAACACAGTACAACTTACATAAATGAAGGGAAAAATCTAACAATCAACCATCTAAAACAACTTGCAAAAAAACACAATATCAAAGATGCAGATAAGATAATAGACGAGGTAAAAGAGGCAGTTAGCAACTGGAGTAAATATGCCAAAGAGGTATTTATTAGTCAAAAAATGATACAAGAAGTAGAGGGGTTTTTAAAAATATGAAAAAGATCACAGTTAGGTTTACACTCTTAAGTGGTTTTGTATTTCTTCAGTTTTCACGGTATTATAGCAGAGTAATACTATATAAAAGTTATGAAATGTATTCATAAATAACCATATGATTTTATCACCTAATAAATCATTTATGAGTATGATATAGTTATAAACTTTTATATAAAGCAAACTCAAATCTAGAAAAATATATACTTTTTTCTAGAAAATAAAATAAAGGTTATATATGAGTAAGCTCTATGATAAAGCATTTTACTTCATAGCTGGGCATGGCAGGGGTTGGGCATTTTCATCAAGTGATATGATGACTAAGTTCTCTCGTCAACAGTCTGACAATCTACTCTCTGATTTGGTTAAAGATGGAAAGATTAGAAGAGTTTCTCGTGGTATATATGATTATCCTCGATATAGTGAACTTTTACAGAAAGAGCTTTTACCAGATATAGACCAAGTCGCTCGTGCTTATGCTAGAAAATTTAACTGGCGGATAGAAGTATCTGGAGAAAGTGCACTTAACCTATTAGGACTATCTACCCAAGTTGAGGGTAAATACACCTATCTAAGTGATGGAGCAAAGAGAAGCTATAAAATTCTTGGTACAACCTTAAAATTTAAAAAATCTTCTTTGAAAAATATCGGTTTTAAATATAAAGAGAGTTCCCTCATCGTTCAAGCTTTAAAAGCATTGGGAAAAGAGCATATAGACGATAAAATAATTAGTAAAATCAAAAACCAAATAGATACTAAAAAATGCTCTAAAATTCTTCATGATACAAAGTCTACAACAGTTTGGATTTATGAAGTGATAAAAAGGATATGTCAAGATGGATAAGATAGTCACACTTTCACAAAAGGATAGAAGCGACCTATTTAGTGAGACTGCAAAACTTATGAACACAACCAATGCAATCATTGAAAAAGATTTTTGGGTAGTTTGGGCACTATATAAAATATTTGAAGATAAACAACTCTTTAAGATACTAAAGTTCAAAGGAGGGACAAGTCTCTCTAAAGTATTTGATATTATAGGTAGATTTTCAGAAGATATAGACCTTATACTTGATTGGAGAGAAGTTACAGAAGAAGACCCTTATAAACCTCGCTCTAAAAACCAACAAAGCAAGTGGAATGATAAAATCAATGAAGAGGCAAAGATTTATATATCTGATACTTTACTACCAACTATATCTAAACATCTATCACCTTTTTGTAAATGTAAGATAGATGATGAAAACAACTTTGCAATAAATGTTAAATATCCCTCAGCTTTTAAAGATGGATATCTTCGTCCTGAGATATTACTAGAGATTGGACCATTGGCATCTTGGTTACCCTCAGAAAGTTTTGAGATAAGTTCTTTTGCATCACAAAAGTTTCCAGATATTTTTACTAAAAAAGTGTGCAAGGTAGAAACAATAGTAGCCAAAAGGACATTTTGGGAAAAAGCCACTATATTGCATCATGAAGCACATAGACCTGAAGATTTACCTATGCCTCCACGATACTCCAGGCACTATTATGACTTGGCGATGATGGCTAAATCAGCGACCATAGAAGAAGCATTAAATGATTTGAGTCTTTTAGAAAAGGTTGTAGAGTTTAAGCAACTCTTCTATCCACGAACATGGGCAAAGTATGAAGAGGCTAAAGCACCTACTTTTAGACTTTTACCACCAGAATCAAGATATACTGAACTTAGCAAAGATTATCAATCTATGCAAAATATGATATTTGATAAACATATAGAATTTAATGAAATTTTAGAGGTATTAAAACAGCTAGAGAAGGAAATAAATAATAAAAATGCAGTTCTTAGTGAACTAAAAAATGTCTAGGGAAATGTGGTTATTGTTGACCTGGGAGGCATTCTAATGTATCTGTTTTACTGCGACCAAAAACAACCAAAAATGGTTATTTTTGCTCTTTTACAAAATTGCGGAAATACGATTTTGTGGTCATTGTTAATTTTAATTTTTTTAAGCTATATCCTTATGCATCTGTCTTAAAAAACTATTTATATCATCTTGAGGTATTGCTTTGCTAAAATAGTAACCTTGCATAAGATAACACCCTTGGGATTTTAAAAATTTCATTTGAGCTTCAGTTTCTACTCCTTCAGCTACAACTTCCAATGATAGTTGATTTGCTAATGTTATGATAG
>JAMONX010000056.1 GCA_027066435.1 Campylobacterales bacterium | reverse complement strand
TCCAATCGTGGCCACCATTTAAAGTTTAAAAATATAGATGTATTTGTTGTTGATAGATTAAAAGTGCGACTACCCAAGAGGGTAATCACAAGAGTGGCTACTTAAATGTAGCGATATACTCACCTAATGCTTTGATATCATCATCGCTAAGTGCAGCAGTTTGACCTTTCATAAGACCACCCATACCGTGTAGGTTTAATGTTCCAGCTTTGTAACCTTTTAAATCTTCAACAATTTTGTCAGCAGTTAAACCAGATATAACTGCAGATTTACCTAATGCTTTTTTCTCACCTTTTGCTCCATGACAACCTGCACATTTTTTATACAGTGCTGCACCGTCCGCTACTAAAAAACTTGTTGCTCCAACTAATAATAATGCTAATGAAATTTTTTTCATAATTTTTTCCTTTTGTTAATTTAAAATGTAATTCTTAACTATACAAGATAGCACCGCCTAACTGAACATTAAAACTATCTGAAGAAATAAACTTCATCTAAAATTTTAATATGTGGAATTATATGAACTAATTGTGAAGTAATTGTGAAACATAGTATTATTACAAATTATAATAACTAAGTCCTATATTTTTAACCAAATTAGCTTATTTAAAATTTAAAATATTGATATAAGAATATTTCGTTAGAATACTCTCTTTACAATTATGATATGGAGGCTTTAGTGGAAGAGATAGTAATAGGAATACAAAAAGATGGTGAAATATTTGATACACAGAGTGCTAATATTCAAAATATAAGTGGTAATGAAATACTATTTGACAACTCTAATGACTCTTTGGAAATTATCAGGCACTCAACCGCCCATCTTATGGCACAAGCAATAAAAATTCTCTATCCAGATGCAAAGTTTTTTGTAGGACCTGTAATTGAGGATGGATTTTATTATGACTTTAGAACAAGTGAAAAGATAAGTGACACTGACTTAAAGATAATCGAAAAGCAGATGAAAGCTCTTATCAAAAAGAAGCTACCTATTGAGCAATATAGCATTTCAAAAAAGGATGTATTAGAAAAGTTTGCAGATGACGACTTAAAACAAGAAGTTTTAAAACGCATAGAAGATGGCAATATAACTATATATAAACAAGGCGATTTTGAAGATCTTTGTCAAGGTCCTCATGTGCCAAATACTAAGCTTCTACACAATTTCAAATTAACTAGAGTTGCAGGAGCATATCTTGGTGGAGATGAGTCAAAAGAGATGCTAACAAGAATTTACGGTACGGCATTTGCAGACAAAGAGACTCTAAAAGAGCATTTGGCAATGATTGAAGAGGCTAAAAAAAGAGATCATAGAAAGCTAGGTGGTGAACTTGGACTTTTTACATTTGATGATGAAATAGGAGCAGGTCTTCCTATCTGGCTTCCAAACGGGGCGAGGCTTAGAAGTAAATTAGAAGCTCTTTTGTTTACGGCACATAGAAAAAGGGGATATCAACCAGTCCGTGCTCCTGAAATCTTAAAATCAGAAGCTTGGAAAACTAGTGGACATTATCAAAACTATGGTGAAAATATGTACTTTACTACCATCGACGATATTGAATACGGTATAAAACCTATGAATTGCCTAGGACATATCAAAGTTTATCAAAATGAGTTAAGAAGCTATCGAGATCTTCCTCTAAAGTTTTTTGAATATGGAGTAGTACATAGACATGAAAAGAGTGGTGTAATGCACGGGCTTTTTAGAGTTCGTGAATTTACTCAAGATGATGCACATATATTTTGTACACCTGATCAGATAAAAGAGAATGTCATTGAAGTTTTAGGCTTTGTTGACGATATAATGAAAAGCTTTGGATTTGAATATAATCTTGAAATATCTACAAGACCAGATAAAGCAATCGGAGATGAAAAAGTTTGGGAAATTGCAACACAGGGGCTTAAAGATGCACTTGATGAAAATGGTATTAGCTATGGTATTGATGAAGGTGGAGGGGCATTTTATGGACCTAAGATTGATATCAAAATCACAGATGCATTAAAACGAAAGTGGCAATGCGGAACAATTCAAATAGATTTTAATCTTCCAGAGCGATTTGAATTAGAATATACGAATGAAAATAATGAAAAATCGCAACCTGTTATGATACATCGTGCAATTTTAGGTTCATTTGAAAGATTTATCGGTATTTTGATTGAACATGTTGGTGGAGAGTTTCCATTTTTCATAGCACCTACTCAGGTTATCGTTATTCCTATTGCTGATGTGCATCTAGATTATGCTAAAGAGTTGGCAAGTGAGCTTATGATGATGGAGATTGATTGTGAAGTTTCATCTAAAAATGAGAGCTTAAATAAGAGAATTAGGTTAGCAGAAAAACAGAGGGTTCCTATGATTTTAGTTGTTGGAGATGAAGAAATAGCTAATAAAACAGTTGCTTTAAGGGATAGAAGAGAAAGAAAACAGTATAATTTAACAAAAGCTGAATTTTATAACATAATAAAGGAGAAAATGAATGAGGTACACTTTTGAATAGAGGCAAAAGTAAAAGAGATGAAACAAGACTCAATGAAGATATAAGATTTCCAGAAGTACGGTGTAGTAGCGATGATGGCGAGCAACATGGCATCATCTCATCAAACGAAGCACTAGAGATTGCAAGAGGAAAAGGGATGGATTTGGTTCTTATAGCTCCAGATGCAAAACCACCTGTTTGTAAAATCATGGATTATGGTAAATTTAAATACCAACAAGAGAAAAAGAAAAAAGAAGCAAAGAAAAAACAGAAAAAGATTGAAGTCAAAGAAATCAAACTTTCTGTAAAAATTGCTGAAAATGATATAAACTACAAAATAAAACATGCAAGAGAATTTTTAAAATCAGGCAAACATGTAAAATTCAGAGTATTTCTAAGAGGTCGTGAGATGGCAAACCCACAAGCTGGAAAAGATGTACTAAATCGTGTCTGGCCAATGGTAGAAGATGTTGCCACAAAAGAGCATGAACCAAAATTTGAAGGACGGTATGTAAATATGTATACTGTTCCTAAAAAAGATAAAGATAAATAACCCTTAAAAAAAGGGTTTTATCTTGAAGATCTAGATTCTTCAGCACTTTCTCAACTTAATCCGATATAATGGCACTTCCTAAAATTTTGGCTTATTGCCTAAATTTAAAATCTGTAAGGAGAAAACATGCCAAAAATGAAAACTGTTAGTAGTGCTAAAAAGCGTTTCAAAGTTAAAAAAAATGGCTCAATCAAAAGAGGTTCTGCTTTTCGTAGTCATATCTTGACTAAAAAAGACCAAAAGAGAAAACTCGGGTTAAGAGCACCACAAACTATTGACAAAGCTGATGTAAAATCAGTTAAAGCGATGTTAGGTAAATAGAAAATATAGGTTTTGGTTTTCAAAAACCATTTTATTCCTCCTAAAATTTTAGGACAAGTTCACAAAAGTGACACCAATAAGGTAAAGGAAAAAACATGAGAGTAAAAACTGGTGTAGTCAGAAGAAGAAGACATAAAAAGCTTCTAAAACAAGCTAGAGGTTTCTTTAGCGGAAGAAGAAAACATTTTAGAAAAGCGAAAGAGCAATTAGAAAGATCTTTAGTTTATGCTTACAGAGATAGAAGAAACAAAAAGAGAGATTTTAGAAGGCTTTGGATTACTAGAATCAATGCTGCTTGTAGATTAAATAATATAAGTTATTCAAAATTTATTCACGGACTTAACAAAGCAGGAATAGAGCTAGATAGAAAAATCTTAGCAGATATGGCGATGAATGATGCAGATGCATTTAAAAAAGTAGCTGAAGCTGCAAAAACTGCTATCTAATCAAAAAACTTTATGAGGAGTTTTCCTCATATCGTATCTCAAATCCATCATACAACAAATCATCCTCACTTAAAACTTCATAAGATATATCTTCAACATCACTAAGTGGTGAGCCATGTCTTAAAATCTGTGTAAATTCATCAAGTTGGTCGTCATGCAAATCAACAACTACTTCAACACTACCATTTTTGAGATTTTTTATATAACCTTTGAGTTGCCCTAAAGATGCGATTTGCTGTATACTTTTTCGATAAGATACATTTTGTACTTTACCTGTGATTATAAAACGATATGCTTCCATCTCCTACCTTTATAGATATTTTATCTATCATGGTACAATAACCCGATGAAAGTTTTATTAATGGAAGATGACATAATTTTATCAGAGATTATCACAGAGTATCTTGAGAATTTAAGGTATGAAGTATCAGTAGTTTATGATGGCTTAGAAGCAGAGGATTTGGTTTATGCACACAAGTTTGATTTACTTCTTTTAGATGTTAATGTCCCCTCTATTAATGGTTTTGAGTTTTTAAAAAGTTTTCGCGCAACTGGTGATAAAACACCTTCAATTTTTATCACTTCACTCCATAATAGTGAAGATTTACTAGAAGGGTTTGAGGCTGGGTGTGATGACTATATCAAAAAACCATTTGATCTTGTAGAGTTAAAAGCTAGGATTGAAAATATAAAACGACATTTTCATATAGATAAAAAGCAAGAGTATAAAATTTCTAATGAAATAGATTATCATTTCTCCACTCAAACGCTTTTAATAGGAGATGAATCTCATAAATTGCCAAAAAAAGAGGCACAAATTTTAGAATACTTTTTGAAAAACTTAGAACAAACAGTGTCTACTGACGAACTCATAACAAATATTTGGAGCTATGAAGATGCACCAACACATGCAACTATTAGAACCTATATCAAAAACCTTAGAAAACTTCTTGGAGAAACAACAATTACAACCATAAAGGGAGTTGGTTATCGTTTTAACATATGAAGAGAAAAAGACACTTTTTCGTTTTTTAGCACTCTATCTAGGTTCACTTTTTATACTTTTTGCACTCATTGCTTATCTCTTTTATCAAGTAGAGTATCGGCTATATCATAACAATGCCAAACATCAGATGCAGATGAAAGCTAATAACCTCTCATCACAGATTATTCACGCTCATATGAGTAACAGTTCACTCTCACTTAAAACTCTAAGCAATGACTCCTCTCTTAATATCGGATTTTATGATGATGGAGGTAAACCAATTGTCACAAAGATTAAAAAAAAGATAAATTTCAATGGTGAGTTTTATGAAAATGATAAGCATCTTATACTTGTTGATGAGAGTGCATTTGGGCATCTTGGAGTGACTTATACAGTAATCCAAGAGAATAGTTTTTTTGATAAAATTGATCATATCAAGATGCAAATCATATCAGTTTTGGCTTTTTTATATCTAGTAGTTACCATCATCGGATACTATCTTGCTAAACTTTTCATAAAGCCGATACAGATGAAACGAATCCAATTAAATAACTTTATAAAAGAGAGCACACATGAGTTAAATACCCCAATCTCTGCACTTTTGATGAGTATAAAACCTCATGGGCAGATGAGAGAAAAAAACTTTGAACGAATAGAGATAAGTGCTAAAAGAATCTCTGATATCTACAAAGATCTCACTTATCTATTTTTAAAAAATAGCCAATCTAATACAAGATCTACTAAAAAGATGGTTGTAAACAAAATCATTAAAGAGCAAGTTAGTCATCAAAAACCTCTCTCTCTCAAAAAAAGACTCACAATCATAGAAAACTATTATGATAATATTGTCATCACAATCGATGAAGAGAGCTTAATACGACTCATCAGCAACCTTCTTTCAAACGCAATCAAATACAATAAACTTGGAGGTGTGATAGAAATAACTACAAATAATCAACTCCTTATCATCAAAGATAGTGGTATTGGCATCTCCAAAGAGCACCACAAAGAGATTTATAAGCGATTTTACAGAGCAACAAATGAGAGTGGAGGATTTGGTCTAGGACTAAATATCGTTTATCAGATATGCCAAAATTATAACATTGATATCAAAGTGAAATCTGAGATAGGAAAAGGGACTGAGTTTCGTTTGAGATTTCCTAAAAGTACTGTTAAAAAGGTATAAAGAAATTAAAATAACTCTCTTTATACCCTCCTCAACTAAAAACTCTTCATATTAATCATAGATTTACACTGCCACGAACTTTATGCACTTCACCATCAGCAGATTTGAACTTTAACTGATACTGCCAAGTGCCACTCATACTAAGATTTACTACACCTTTATAATTTCCATCTTCATATTTTAACTTCTCTTTGTACTCCATATACGGCATACCAGGCATTTCAGGCATAAAAAACTTTATTTTTACTTTTGCATCTGTGATATCTTTATCTCCCTTTTTAAGAGTTATCTTAATATCATTGTTTCCTACAACAAGTGGTTTATCAGAGTTTAGTTTTACAATATAACCATCTTTTTCATGAGATTTAGCAAATAAATCAGAATTTGTAGCCTCCATACCACTCATAGATGCACCACACTTACCAGCTCCGCATTTCATCTCAGCCTGAGCTAATGTAAAAGATAGCATCGAAGCTAAAAGAATTGTTGATAATTTTTTCATAATTTTTCCCCTTTGTATTTTTTAATCTAACATGGGAATTATACACTATCCTCTGTGCAGAGAATGTGTAGTAGAGAAATTTATTAACCTGTGTTCGATTTGTAGGTGAATTATAATATTTTATTATGTAGTATGTATGTAGTCTTTTATAAAGGATTTTTATATGAAAAGAAGAGTTTTTTTATCTTTACCAATTGTGGCAACAACACTTGCCTGTGCAAAAAAGGATGATGCTTGGTTACTTATAGAAAGTGTACAAGAGCATCTATTCCCTAAAACTCAGAATTATCCTTCCGCCAAAGAGTTTAAAGCAACACGTTATCTCAAGATAGTTGCCTATTATGACAGCTTTGATAAAGATGATTTAGATTTTATCTTGCGTGGGGTAGAGGAGCTTCAAAAAAGTGCTTATAAAACAATACTTACAAAAGATGAAAAAGAGAAAATTCTGCAAGCCTTTGGGCAGAGTCGATTTGGTAAAAACTGGCTCTCTCTTATGATAAATTATACATTAGAAGCACTCTTTTCTGACCCTATTTATGGTGGTAATAAAAATGAAATAGGCTGGAAAAGCTTCCATCACAATGCAGGTATACCACGCCCTAAGTTTAGATTTGGAGCAAAACATGGTTGATATCTGCATCATAGGTTCAGGAGCAGGGGCAGCACCCATCGCGTACGAATTAAGTCGTGCTGGGGCAAAAGTGCTTATTTTAGAAAAAGGAGATTTTTACAATGAAACGGACTTTTCTAAAGATGAGATAGCCTTTTGTAGGCGTTCTATCATCACCCCAAAGCTCAAAGATGAGTACCATCTCATAGAGGACAAGCAAGATGGTAAGTGGGTAGCTACACCGACTTATAGTTTAGGCTGGGATTTTTGGAATGGCAATATCGTTGGAGGCTCATCCAATCTTATGAGTGGATTTTTTCACCGTTTGCATCCTAAAGACTTTAGACTCAAAAGTGAATTTGGAGATATTAAAGGGGCAAATGTGATAGATTGGCCTATCTCTTATGCTGATATGGAACCCTTTTATGAAAAGGTAGAGCGTGTTGTGGGTGTGAGTGGAAAAGTGACACCCTTTAAGTATCAAGAACCTCGTAGTACAAAAGATTTTCCCTATCCTCCCACGCGGGAACATCCTATCTCTAAGTATATAGATAAAGCTTCTCAAAAAGAGGGCGTGGTGGCTGTGAAAACCCCACGCGCTATCTTGCCTATACCAAAAGAAGATAGAAGTGCTTGTTATTACTCAAACTATTGTGGCTCATATGGTTGTAGCTCAGGGGGTAAATCTTCTGCACGTGCGGCACTTTTACAACCAATCCTTAAAAATAGCAACTTAGAGATACGGACAAAATGTTTTGTCAAAAAACTGCATGCCGATGAGAAAAATAGCATAAAAGAGGTAGAGTATATAGATGAGCATGGAAAAAGACAAAAAGTGCAAGCCAAGATATTTGTCCTAGCTGCCCAAGCTGTGGAGAGTTCAAGACTACTGTTAAACTCCAAGTCAAAAGCTTTTCCAAATGGTGTGGCAAACAACGGTGGACAAGTAGGAAAAAATCTTCTTTTTTCAGGTGGCGGTGTGATAAGTGGGCATTTTGATGAACATTCTATCCCTTTAAAAGAGTTGATGGTAGAGGGACTTTTTGTTAATCGTACGATAAAAGATTGGTACTTTTTCGATGGTAAAAAAGGGGGGATTTCTGAAGCACTTTTTGAACATGCCAATCCTATAGTCAAAGCCAACAAACAAAAGTGGCAAGGGAGTAAACTCATCTGGGGAGAAGCACTCCAAGAAAAGATTTATGAGAAGTTTAATAAAAAGAAGATGTTAACCTTTGAGATATTTAATGATTGGTTACCTAATGATGACTGCTTTGTGAGCGTAGATGAGGGGTATCATGATAAGTATGGCACACCTGTGGCAAAGATTCGCATAGGTGCACACCCTGAAAATGTCAAGGTAGGGAAAGAAATCGCTAAAAAAACACGAAAAATCTTAGAAGCAATGGGGGCAAAAGATATCTCAGAGGGTATATCTCCTTATCCACCTCAAAACTTACAAGCAGGAGGGTGTCGCTTTGGCAATGACCCTAAAACATCTGTACTCGATAAAGAGTGTAGGGCACATGAAGTAAAAAACCTCTTTGTAACCGATGGAAGTTTTATGCCAACAGGAGGGTCAGTGCCGTTTACTTGGACAATATATGCCAATAGTTTCAGAGTAGCTGAGGTGCTAAAAAAGGAATTAGGACTTAGACTGTAAAAGTCGTAAAATCTACAACTTTACCTTTTTAAGCCTAAGCGAATTACTTATAACAGAAACTGAGCTAAAACTCATAGCTGCCGCTGCGATAATTGGCGATAATAGTATGCCAAAAAATGGATACAATACTCCAGCTGCGATTGGAACACCTGCTGAGTTATAGATAAAGGCAAAAAAGAGGTTTTGTTTGATGTTTTTCATAGTAGCTTTGCTTAAACCAATGGCTCTAACAATACCTCTTAAATCTCCTTTTACCAAAGTTACACCAGCACTCTCCATCGCTACATCAGTACCTGTACCCATCGCAATACCTACATCAGCCAATGCTAATGCTGGAGCATCGTTTATACCATCACCTGCCATTGCAACTATGTGACCATCCGCTTGAAGTTGTTTAATAACTTCTGCTTTTTGCTTTGGAGATACTTCTGCTTGTACTCTATCTATCTGTAATTTCTTTGCAACAGCTTCTGCTGTAGTACGATTATCTCCTGTAAGCATTACCACTTTGATACCCTCATCATGTAGCTTTTTAATAGCTTCATGTGTTGAATCTTTGATGGAATCTGCTACGGCTATCAATCCCGCTGCTTTGCCATCAATTGCAACTAGCATGACTGTTTCCCCATCAATGCGTCTTTTGTCAGCAAGGCTTGATAAACTGCCTACATCAATATTTAAATTTTTTAGTAGTTTTATGTTGCCTATTGCCACACTAGAGCTATCAACCTCGCCTATTGCACCCTCACCCGTGATTGATTGGAAATTGTTTACATTTGTGAGTTCAATCTCTCTCTTTAAAGCTCCATTTACGATAGCTTCTGCTAGTGGATGTTCACTCACTTTTTCAAGAGTAGCAACTTTTTGTAATATCTCATTTTCATCAAAACCATTTTGTACTTCTATACCAACTAATTTTGGTTTACCTTCAGTAAGTGTACCTGTTTTATCCACCACAAGAGTATCAACTTTTTCCAAGACTTCTAGAGCCTCTGCATTTTTGATTAAAACTCCAACCATTGCTCCACGCCCTGTTCCTATCATGATAGAGACAGGGGTAGCAAGACCCAATGCACAAGGACAAGCGATTATAAGTACAGCAACCGCACTCACAACAGCGTGTGCCAAGCGAGGTTCAGGTCCCCATATCCACCAGATAAAAAATGCAATTATAGCGATACCAACAACTGCAGGGACAAAATACCCAGCCACTTTATCAGCTAGTTTTTGAATAGGTGCTCGTGAACGACTAGCTTCAGATACCATATTTATAATCTGTGCAAGCAAGGTATCATTTCCAACCTTTTGGGCTTTCATAAGTAGTGTACCTGTTGAATTGATTGTTGCTCCGATTAACTTTTCGCCACTAAGTTTTACTACTGCAATCGGTTCACCTGTAACCATGGATTCATCTACATTGCTCTCACCTTCAATCACTACACCATCAACTGGAATTTTTTCACCTGGACGAATACGCAAAATATCACCAACATGTACATCTTCAAGAGGTATATCTTCTTCACTTCCATCATCTCGTACTATTCTTGCCATGTTTGGAGCAAGACCAAGTAAAAGTTGTATAGCTTCATTGGTTTTAGATCTTGCTCTAAGCTCAAGCACTTGACCAAGCAAAACCAAAGTAACAATAACTGCGGCTGCTTCAAAGTAAACATCTACCAAGCCACCTTCCATCTGCATAACAGGCGGAAAAATTTGAGGAAATAGCAGTGCAATCACACTATAAACCCAAGCAACAGACACACCAAGAGCTATGAGGGTAAACATATTTAGATTCCAAGTTTGAACTGATTGCCAACCTCGAACAAAAAATGGCCATCCACCCCATAATATAGCAGGAGTTGCCAAGATAAACATTATCCATTGAGCTAACTTCATATCTAACCAAGTAGGGAAAAATGATGGAGCTAAATCTGCTGTCATCGCCAATATAAAAACAGGTAAAGATAAAACCGCACTAACCCAAAAACGACGACTCATATCAATAAGCTCTTCATTTTCCCCTTCATCTACAGATGCTACAAGAGGTTCAAGTGCCATGCCACATTTTGGACAACTACCAGGTCCTTGTTGCTTTATCTCAGGATGCATAGGACAAGTATAGATAGTTGCTTTATCAACTTTATCTTGTTTTGGTTTTTTTTTATTTTCTATATACTCTTTTGGGTTTTTTTCAAACTTTGCTAAACAATGACCAGAACAAAAATAGTATAACTTATTCTCATACTTTATATTAAGTTCTGAATCAGTCGAAACATCCATACCACATACTAAATCTTTTACTGTTATCGTATTGTTCATGATACTCTCCTATTTTATTTACCTAATTATAAATCAATCTGTGTGCAATCTATGTGGAGAGGTTGCATTAATATCAATTTCAGATGCTTCTTTACCTTCAAAACACTCTGTTTCAATTTGAATAGTTGAAAAATATACTGAAAAGTCTCTCTTTAGTAGAGAATAAATCTCTTTAAGAACTTTATCTTTATTTGCTGAGTCATTAACAAGCACATGCATAGATACAATATTTTTTCCACTGGTTAAAGCCCATACATGGGTATGATGAATATTTTCAACTACATCTAGTTTTTCTATAGATGCTATCATTTTAGATAGATCAAAATCTGAGGGAACGCTCTGCAATAAAATATTTGTTGCTTCACGAATAATTCCCCACGATGCCCAAAACAAAACCACCCCAAAAAGCATTCCCAAGATTGGATCAATTTGATAAAAACCCGTAAATTTAATAACTAATGCAGCTATTATTATGATAATACTACCTACAAAAGTTTGTACTACATGCCAAATTGCTCCCTTCATATTTAAATTGTTTTTCTGCTTTCCAAATAGTAACCACAATGCATAAGTTTCAGTTACAAGTCCTCCAGCTGCAGCCCATAGCATTGGTTCTGTAGGAATTTCAATGGGAGAAAGAAGGCGTTGATACCCCATCAAAAAAACATATAATGCCATAAGTAACAAAAACAATCCATTAAAAAGAGCACCGACAATTTCAGCTCGGATTAGACCGAAAGTTGCATGTTGAGAAGGTGGTCGAGTGGAATATCTAATTGATACCAAAGCAATCAGAACACCCCCTACTGCAGAAAATGTATGAAAGGCATCGGAGATTACAGCTACCGAACCAGTCCAATATCCTATGCTAAGTTCAATAATAAAATAAATACCAGTTAGCCATCCAGTTATTTTTAATGCCCGCACATCTCCTGTGGGCATACTGTGTCCAGAATGGGTACTTTTATTTTCGCTATTCATAATAGTTCTCCTATTTTATACTAAACTCATGTTTAAATGTAAATTCTACAACAGATTTCACTTTTTTATCTTTTCGTTGTATCTCAATTATTATCTGATAAAGTGTTAGCTCAGGCATACTAAAGTAATTGCCGTAACTTAACAAGTCTCCACGCATAGGTTCAAGATTTTTAATTTTTCCTTTCATTCCTAAAGGTATAACAGTAGCTTTTAGTTTGGCATCTGTGATACGCTTTTTAGAATTATTATCAAAAATTGCGATTAAAACATGATATGTGTGTGCTTTGTTTTTGATGTTGTTCCCATCAGCGTGCATCTTTTCATGACCTCGTATAAGTTGTGCTGGAATAATACCAAGATAAATACTCATCCCATCAACTGTTTTATGACGCTGGGAATCATTAGCCATTACTAAGTTTGATATAAATATCAAAAATAAGAAAATAAATAATTTTTTATATAACATTGTAAATCCTTTCTGAGAACTCTATTAGTTCCTATTTGATATCAGCATAGTTCTAATTCAAAACCAAAACCTTGCACCTACAACCAAGTTGATTTCATCTACTGGATTATAATCTTTAGTATTTCCAAATGTTTTTTCCAAATTAACCCCAATATATGGTGCAAATTCATGTATAAACTCATACCGAAGCCGTAAACCAGTTTCTAAAGATGAAAGCCCTGAACCTAAATTCATCTTTGAATCATCTTTTGTATAAAAATCAGCTTCTATTGATGGTGTTAGTATAAGTTTTTGTGTAAATAGTGCCTCATACTCCGCAGCTAAACGCAAACCTGCACTACCATCACTAT
>JAMONX010000055.1 GCA_027066435.1 Campylobacterales bacterium | reverse complement strand
TGAAAAAAAGTTTCCCTCTGCACATACTGACATAAAGTGGCAGTTTCTGTTTCCTGCTAAAAATGTTTCTGCTGATCCTAGAAGTAAAGAGATACGACGACACCATATACATGCATCAACTTTAGGAAGAAATATAAAAAAAGCAGCACATAAAGCTAAACTTCATAAGAGAGTTACTTCACATACTTTTCGCCACTCTTATGCAACTCATCTTTTACAAGCTGGTATAGATTTGAGGTCGATTCAGGAACTTTTGGGGCATAAGTCTGTGGAAACTACTATGATATATACGCATGTTGTGGCGGAGATGAACAAGGCTAAGATCATTAGTCCATTAGATTTATGAGATATCGCTCTATGAAGGTTTGGGGAGATATATACACTCTAACTCAAGTATCTTGGCTTAAAGTCATCTACAATACCTATAACCTTTATTGCAGTTGGAGACGCTCTTAATAGATATTATTGTAATATCGACTTATGTTTAAGTCTATCTTCACTAACTCTTTTGGCATACTAGTTTCACGAATCTTTGGTTTTATTAGAGATATGCTTCAAGCTTCTATTCTTGGGGCAAATATTTATACGGATATCTTTATTGTTGCTTTTAAACTGCCGAATTTTTTTCGTCGTATATTTGCTGAGGGGGCATTTGCTCAAAGTTTTTTGCCGTCATTTTCTCACTCTAAGCAAAAAAGTGTTTTTTCTGTTTCGATATTTTTAAAATTTCTTGGGTTTTTGATTGTTTTTTCACTTTTTGTGACTCTATTTTCAAATCTTTTTACAAGGATAATCGCTTCAGGTTTTGACGAACATACCATAAATGAAGCAGCTCCTTTAGTGGCTATAAACTTTTATTATCTTATTTTGATTTTTATCGTGACATTTTTAGCTACACTTTTACAGTATAAAAACCACTTTGCCACTACTGCATTTTCAACCGCTCTTTTAAATATCGCACTCATAACCGCTCTTGTTTATTCACAAGATGAATCTCCAAAAACTATTGTTTATCATATGAGTTATGCTGTCATCATTGGCGGAGTTATGCAACTAATAGTGCATCTTATAGCTGCCAAAAAGTTTAATCTATTTAAGATTTTAATTGGAGGTTTTAGAGGTTTAAAAAGTAAAAAAGATAGAATCAAAGATGATGTAAAGAGATTTAAAGGGACATTTTCTGCATCTGTTGTTGGTAGTTCTACTGCTCAAATATCTGCTTTTTTAGATGGTTGGCTAGCTTCATTTTTATTTGCTGGGTCTATCTCATATCTCTACTATGCAAACCGAATTTTTCAATTTCCATTAGCTCTTTTTGCTATCGCTACATCTGTTGCTATATTTCCAAAAGTCTCTAGGTATTTGAAAAATGAAGATACTAAAAAAGCTCATATCATGCTTCAAAAGAGTTTTTGGTTTTTGGCATATCTACTCACTTTTGCTACTGTTATAGGTATAATATTTTCGGATGAAATTGTCTGGCTTTTGTATGAGAGAGGTGCTTTTACTTCGGTTGATAGTGCACATACAAGTATGATTTTAACTATGTATCTTGTAGGGCTTATACCGTTTGGGCTTTCTCGGATATTTTCACTATGGCTTTATGCAAAACATAGACAGGTTGAAGCGGCAAAGATTTCTATGATTTCACTTGGAATTAATATCGTTCTTTCACTCTTGCTTATCTATCCATTTGAAGCAGCTGGGCTTGCTCTTGCTAGTTCACTTAGTGGATTTGTACTTTTTTATCTAACAATTAAGAAATTTGGAACAGAAGCATTTTGGAAAATTTTAAAAGATAAGAAACTTTTTATACTTCTTGGATTATTACTCATTACAATTGTGCTATCATTAATGTTAAAGGATTTTTTTAATGCAACTTTATAATACTGTAAAAAAAGAGAAAGAGAAGTTTACACCTATAGAAAAAGGCAAAGTCAAGATTTATGTTTGTGGACCTACTGTTTATGACGATGCCCATCTAGGGCATGCAAGAAGTGCTTTGGCTTTTGATCTTTTAAGGCGTGTTTTAAAGGCTGATGGATACAGAGTTACATTTGTTAAAAATTTTACAGATATTGACGATAAAATCATCAAAAAGATGAAAGATAGCGGAAAAACGATGGATGAAGTAGTCACGCATTATATCACTAGATACAAAGAAGAGATGCAAGCTTTGGGAATTCTTGAAGCAGATATTGAGCCAAAGGCGACTGAGAGTATAGAAGATATCATAGATTTTATCAAACACTTGGAAGATAAAGGATTTGCTTATGTGATAGATGATGGTGTCTATTTTGATACTTCAAAAGATAGTAAATATTTTAGTATCAGTGGGCGAAAGGTAGATGAAGGGCAAAACCAAAGTCGAATTGAGACAAATAGCCAAAAAAGAGACTCAAAAGATTTTGCAATGTGGAAATTTTCCAAATCAGATGAACCTTCATATCCTAGCCCCTGGGGAGAGGGAAGACCAGGATGGCATATCGAATGCTCGGCTATGATTAAAAGAGATTTAGCATCTGAGAGTGGAGATTATCAGATAGATATTCACGGAGGTGGGGCAGATTTGATTTTTCCTCATCACGAAAATGAAGCTTGTCAGAGTCGTTGTGAATCAAACCAAGAGTTAGCAAGATACTGGATGCATAATGGTTTTGTTCAAATCGATGGAGAAAAGATGAGCAAATCTTTAGGAAACTCTTTTTTTCTAAAAGACGCACTAAAAGTTTATGAAGGAGAAATACTCCGTTTTTATCTACTCTCTTCACACTATAGGGCAAATTTTAATTT
>JAMONX010000054.1 GCA_027066435.1 Campylobacterales bacterium | reverse complement strand
GTTACACCACAAACAATTGTTACATTTGCCCCTATGGAACAACCCTTTTTAAGAAGTGTCTTTTTAAACTCATCTTTTCTCTGTATAAAAGCTCTTGGATTTATAACATTTGTAAAGACCATAGAAGGTCCTAAAAAAACATCATCTTCTATCTCTACACCTTCATAGATAGAGATATTATTTTGCACCTTTACGCCATTTCCTATTTTTACTTTTGGACCTACAACAGAGTTTTGTCCAAAAGAGCAGTTTTCTCCTATGGTTGTATGAGATAAGATATGAGAAAAGTGCCAGATTTTAGTGTTGTTTCCAATTTGCACATTGTCATCTATAAAACTACTCTCATGTACAAAATAGTTACTCAACTGTTACCTTTTTGCAAAACGGATGATATTCACCTTTTAGCCCCAATGGTTTAAAATTTCTAATAGTTGAAACTATCTCGATAGAGTTTCTAGCTTCATCAAGTCCAAATCCATTACCTTTAAATATCTCTTCATAACTTCTAGTATGAAGGTCAGTAAACCCTCCACTAAACTCTATCTCATCTCCATCAACTGTAATACTTCTATATGTTCTTTGTCCGCTTTTTTTTATATCTTCTGGAATATAGTCATAATTTACTGACAAAAACCATTTTACTCTTGCATTTTTTAGTTTTAGGTATCCTGCATTTGCAAACTCTGTTTTAAGATGCACAACATTCTCTTCAACACTGCCAAATATCCATGATAGCATATCATAAAAGTGTACTCCTATGTTACTAGCTATACCTCCACTTTTTGCTTCATCACCTTTCCATGAGATAAAGTACCATTTTCCTCTACTTGTAAGATATGTTAAATCTATATCATAAATCTTGTTTGGATTTTTGGCTAACTCTTTTTGTACTCTCTTTTTTAATGCTATGATTGAGGGATGAAGACGGAGTTGTAAGATATTATAAATCTTTTTGCCTGTTCTTTTTTCTACTTCTGCTAATGCATCGATATTCCAAGGATTTAAAACTAGAGGTTTTTCACATATAACATCTGCTCCACTTTTAAGACCCCATCTAATATGAGCATCGTGAAGATAATTTGGTGTAGTTATAGAGACATAATCAATTGGAGTTTTACCATTAAGTCTCATTTTATCTACATGTCTATCAAATCTTTCAAATTCAGTAAAAAAACTAGCTTCTGGAAAATAACTATCCATAATCCCTACACTATCACATTTATCCATCGCTGCTACAAGATTGTTTTTTGTATCTTTTATAGCCATCATGTGTCTTGGTGATATATAACCAGCTGCTCCAATAAGTGCAAAATTTTTCATACTCAAAACCTCCAAGTTGCTTTAGGAGCAATACCCTTAATATCTATCAATACAAACTCACCATCGATAATATCTTTATAATCCTCGTAAGCAAGCATCTTAAACTGTTCATGTGCTACAGCTAAAATCACTGCAGAATATTTTTTTATTTTAGTTTCAAATGGATTATCTATAAAACCATGTTTATAATGTTTTTTATTCTCAAATTGATCTACCCATGGATCATATACATCTACATTGCATCCATACTTTTTTAACTCTTCAATCACATCTACAACTTTTGTATTTCTCATATCAGGACAATTTTCTTTAAATGTAACTCCAAGCACCAAAATATTTGAATTTTTTATCTTTTTATCACTGTCTATCATCAATTTAATTGTCTTTTCTGCGATATATTTTCCGACACCATTATTTAACTGCCTAGAAGCTAATATAAGATTTGGTTTATATCCTAATTCTTCAGCTTTAAATGTAAGATAATATGGATCAACACCTATACAATGCCCACCCACAAGACCAGGAGTTAATTTTATAAAATTCCATTTAGTACCAGCTGCCTCAAGAACTGCTTTTGTGTCTATATCCATCGTATCAAAAATCATTGCTAACTCGTTCATAAGTGCTATATTTACATCTCGCTGGGTATTTTCTATCACTTTTGAAGCTTCTGCTATTTTGATACTAGGTGCAAGATGAGTACCTACTACAATAATACTTTTATATAAATCATCTACTCTTTTTGCAATCTCGGGCGTACTTCCACTAGTAACTTTAATAATCTTTGTTAGCGTTCGCTCTTTATCACCTGGATTTATTCTCTCAGGAGAGTAGCCACAATAAAAACCTTTATTAAATTTCAATCCTGAACCCTCTTCAAGAATTGGCACACAAACTTCCTCTGTCACTCCTGGATACACCGTACTCTCATAGATAACGATATCATTAAGTTTTAAAATTTTGGAGATATTTTCAGTAGATTTTTTAATAGGTGTCAAATCAGGACGATTTGCAGAATTTATTGGTGTTGGTACTGTTACAATATAGATATTACAATCTTTTATATCTTCAAAGCTTGTTGTATATGCTAGATTAGTTACACTATTTAACCTTTTATCATCTATTTCAAGTGTTCTATCATAACCTTTTTCTAATTCATCTATACGCTCTTGATTAATATCTAAACCAACTGTTTCATACTTATCACCAAACTCTACAGCCAATGGCAATCCAACATAGCCCAAGCCAATAATCGCAATTTTATTTTTCATTTAATATCTTCTCTCATAATGTAAAGATATTATAGTCTAAAGAGCTAAAAACTAAATTATTTTATTAAGCATTTATAAAAACTATTTTGAACTACCTATGCTAATCGCTGTAATTTATTTGATGATATATTTTCTATTATTAAACTTCTCCTAAAACCTAGATAATTTTATCTACCTAAACCTCTCTCCAACATATTCAAAAACTTATCTCTTCTAACTTCTCTAGCTCCCATAGATTTTAAATGATTTGAAGGCACCTGACAATCTATAAAATCATATCCCTCATTCTCTAATTTTTGGGCAAGTCTTACAAGTGCTACTTTTGATGCATCACTTTTTAGAGCAAACATCGATTCTCCACAAAAAACTCTACCCATCAAGATACCATAAAGTCCACCAATAAGCTCGCCCTCATAATAAGTTTCTGCACTCATAGCAAATCCCATTTCGTGTATATCTATATATTTTTCGATTACATCTTCTAGTATCCATGTGTTTTCATTTTGAAGCACTCTTACATCTCTACATTTCTTTATAACTTCAGCAAAATTGGTATCGAATCTTACTTCATATCTTTTTAAATTTTTTTGAAGACTTTTTGAAATTTTTATATCATCAAAATAAAGTACTAATCTAGGATCTGGACTCCACCAAAGTATGGGGTCGTTATCATTGTACCATGGGAAGATTCCTTGTCTATAAGCAGACAATATACGGTTAGGGTTTAAATCCCCACCCCAAGCTACTAAGCCCTCTTTAGAAGCTTCTCTTGGGTTTGGAAATATATGAGAAAACTTACTTATCTGAGGAATCAAACCTCTGCCAACTCTTTATACTCTATAATCAATTTATCATCTTTCATATCTAACATAACAACTCCACCGTTTTGAAGTTTTCCAAATAGCACTTCATCAGTAAGTGGTGTTTTTACCTCATCTTGTATAACTCTACTCATCACTCTAGCTCCAAGAAGTGAATCAAAGCCTTTATTTGCAAAATATTTTTTAGCTTCTTCACTTGATTCAACTGTAATTTTTTTCTCTTTTAACTGTGCTTCTAGCTCTGATAAAAGCTTCTCTACGATATTAACCATAACCTCTTCACCAAGTGGCTTGAAATGAACAACTGCATCTAAACGATTTCTAAACTCTGGTGCAAAGAAATCACCGATAGCTTCGTTTGCTTTATGACGATTATCTTTATGAAATCCAACTTGTGGAGCTGATCTAGTTCCTAGATTACTTGTCATGATAACTATCACATTTCTAAAATCAGTTTTTACACCGTCATTGTCAGTTAGTGTTGCATTATCCATCACTTGAAGAAGGATATTCATGATATCTGGATGAGCTTTTTCAACTTCATCTAACAAAAGTACAGTATAAGGGTGTTTACGGATAGCTTCTGTAAGCTGTCCACCCTCTTCATATCCTACATATCCAGGAGGAGCTCCTATGAGTCTTGAGACATTGTGTTTTTCCATATACTCACTCATATCAAATCTCTCAAAATGAACTCCCAAAGTATCTGCTAACTGTTTTGCAACTTCAGTTTTACCAACTCCAGTAGGTCCTGCAAAAAGAAAAGATCCTATTGGGGCATTTGGTCGCCCAAGTCCGGCTCTTGCTCTTTTTATAGATTTTGAGAGTTGTATGATGGCTTCATTTTGTCCAAATACTTTTGTTTTTAATTCGCCTTCAAGATTTTTTAAAACTGCTATATCATCAGAAGATACTTGACGGCTTGGTATATTTGCCATTTTAGCAACTACCTCTTCGATATCAGATACTGTAACTTCTGCCCTATTTTTTTCATCTATATGAAATGACGCTCCAACCTCATCAATCAAATCAATAGCAGAATCTGGCAAAAATCTATCATTTATATGTTTTTTACTAAGTTCCACTGCTGTTCTTATAGTATTGTCACCATAAGTTATGTTGTGATGTTCTTCATATTTATCTTTAAGACCTATGAGTATTTGATATGTATCTTCGATGCTAGGTTCATCTACATCTACTTTGGCAAACCTACGACTTAGTGCTTTATCTTTGTCAAAAAAGTTTCTATATTCAGAATAAGTTGTAGCACCTATACACTTTATACCACCACTCGCAAGGGCTGGTTTTAGTAAGTTTGAAAGATCCATTGAGCCTCCACTTGTAGAACCTGCTCCTACAATTGTATGTATCTCATCTATAAAAAGTATAGCATTTTTGATAGTTTCAAGTTCACTTAAAACCCCTTTGAGCCTCTTTTCAAAATCTCCTCTATATTTTGTACCTGAGAGTAATCCTCCGATATCAAGAGAAAATAGTGTGGCATTTTTTAAAATCTCTGGTGTTTGGTCATTTATAATCCTAAGTGCTAAGCCTTCAATGATTGCAGTCTTACCAACTCCAGGTTCTCCTACCAAAAGAGGGTTATTTTTCTTTCTTCTGCAAAGAACTTGCATCACACGATTTAGCTCATCTTCTCTTCCTATAACTGGATCTATCTTGCCACTCTTTGCAATTTCATTTAAATTGACTGTATAGTTTGCAAGATCACCATCCTCTTTGGGTGTTGCAACAGTTTCAGTCTTTTGTTTATCATCTGTTAATGATTGCATAATTTCAAGCTTAGAAACTCCTTGTTGCTTTAAAAGATATACGCTATAAGAGCGTTCTTCTTCAAACAAAGCTGCTAATAAATCACCAACACTTGCTTGCTTTTTATCAGCTCCTTTGATTTGAGTAATCATTGAATCTATAACACGAGCCAATGCAACTGTTTCAAAAGGATCGTGATAGTTATCTTCTGGTAACGGTTTAAAGACAGAGTCAAGATGTGTTTTGATTCTCTCGTGTAAAAACTCGGTATCTGCACCGATTTTCTTTAACAGCTCTATAGCTTGCTCATTTGTTAAGAGTGAAAAAAAGACATGCTCTATTGTTACATACTCATGCCTACTACTCTTTGCAAACTCTAACGCTTCATTTAATACGGAATTTAACTCTTTATTTAACATTATCTTTACTCTTCCTCCATAATTGCTTTTAATGGATATTCATTCTCTTTGGCTAATTTCTTTACTTGTGAAATTTTCGTCTCAGCAACCTCAAAAGTATACACACCGCAAACTCCCCTACCTTCCCTATGTATGTTTAACATAATATTGATAGCACTGTCTAGCTGATGTGCAAAAACCTCCATTAAGATCTCAACAACAAAGTCCATGCTGGTAAAATCGTCATTTAACAAAACAACTTTATATCTTTTTAGAAAAGAAATCTCTTCTTGCTCTTCTAGCTCTGTTAATTGATCATGTTTTGGTTCCAAAATTACCCTTTATTTTGTTTACATATTTATTATACATCTTTTTATTTAGCTAATAGTAAATAAAACAAAAGTTTTGTAAAAATATCGCTCTAACTTGTAGTTTGGTAATATTTTATATGAATATTTTTATAACCGCAACAAATACTGATATTGGAAAGACCTATACAACTTTAAAACTTCTAAAGCTTTGTGCAGAAAAAGGCTTTCGCGTTGGTGCATTTAAGCCTATTGAAACAGGTGTAGATAAAGTAGCCCAAGATGCAAAGCTTTTATTGAATTGCTGCCAAGAATTAAACAAAGAGTTTAGATTTGTAACAATAGATGATATCTGCCCCATACAACTTTTACTCCCCGCAGCTCCCTATATCGCAAATAGTGGTAAAAAAATTGATTTTAAAAGAGTAGATGATTGTTATAAAAAGCTTAAAGAAAAATGTGACATTTTATTTATAGAGGGTGCTGGAGGACTTTTAGTACCAGTGGAAGAGAATTTTTTTATAATAGATTTTATAAAATATTTCGACGCAGTTACACTTTTAGTGACACATGACGAATTAGGAGGCATAAACGATACACTTTTAAGCCTAGAAGCTTTGAACAGTAGAGAGTTAAAAACATTTTGGTGTGTAAATCTTCGCTACAATAGAGAAGATTTTGAAAAGATAACCCTCCCTTTTTATAAAGCAAAGTTTAAAAAAGTATTTATCTTACAAGATGATTTGGAAAAATTAACAAAAGAATTGATATATTTATCCCCATGAAACATTTGATAAATAGTAGAGATTTTGACATTCAAACCATTGAGGGCATCTTTAAAAAAGCTAAAACATTTAAAGAGAGCGGTTTTACAAATCTTTTAAAAGATAGACTTATTATCACTATATTTTTTGAAAACTCCACTAGAACAAAGAGTAGTTTTGAAGTAGCGGCCAAAAGACTTGGAGCCACAGTTGTGAGTCTTGATGTTTCGCAAAGCTCCTCTAGCAAAGGTGAAACTCTATTTGACACAGCAGCTAATCTAGATGCAATGGGTCCAGATGCGATTGTGGTAAGGCATAAAAATGCAGGAGTTCCTAAAATATTATCAAATTATGTAAATTGTCCTATTATAAACGGCGGTGACGGGGCAGGAGCTCACCCTACACAAGCAATTTTAGATCTTTTTACTATAAAAGAGGAGTTAGGTAAAGTTAAAGGCAAAAAGATAGCCATCGTAGGAGATATCAAAAACTCCAGAGTTGCAAATAGCAATGTTGAACTTTTAAGCCGTTTTGGACTTGAAGTCATCATGGTAGCACCTCCACACTTTATGCCTAAAACTAAAAACTTCCGACAGACTCACGATATAAATGAGATAATAGATGAAGTTGATATCATAATGAGCCTTCGTACTCAAACAGAACGACACTCAAACCAGATATATGCATCTTTAAAAGATTATGCAAAGGATTTTTGTATAACTAAAGAGTTAGTCAAAGATAGAAATATTTTACTACTGCATCCCGGCCCCGTACATAGAAATATTGATATCGATGATGATATGTTAAAAGATCCTAGATGCAAAGTATTAGAGCAGGTAAAAAATGGTGTATTTACCAGAATGGCAGTTCTAGAATATTTGATAAATGGATGAGATAAAACAAAAGCTTAATGACTTTGGCAGAAAAAGAGAGCCTATCTTTTTTGTTATAGATTTTGAAGCAAAAGAGCATTATATAAAACCTCTTAAAAGCCTTGATGATGATATATTTTTTTCCTTAAAAAAAGAGATAAAACCACATTTTAATAAAAAACTACCTTATAGATTTACTCCAATAGATTATCCTACATATAAAAAAGCATTTGATAAAATCCAAGAAGAGATAAAAAAGGGAAATAGTTATCTTATAAATCTAACCTTTAGCTCAAAACTAGAGATTGACTACACACTTAAAGAGATTTACGACTATACAGATGCAAAATTTAAACTCTATTTTAAAGATAAATTTGTCTGTTTTACCCCTGAGAGATTTGTAGAGATTAAAAAGAATAAAATTTATACATACCCTATGAAAGGAACTATAGAAGCTTCAATCCCAGATGCAAAAGAGAAGATTTTAAACAACAAAAAAGAGATGGCAGAACATGTAATGGTAGTAGATCTTTTGAGAAATGATTTAAGCCAAATTAGCAAAAAAGTTGAAGTTTTAAAGTTTCGTTACATTGAAAAGATAAAAGCGGGAGAGAGAGAACTTTTGCAAGTAAGTTCTAAAATAAAAGGAGAATTGAAGGAAAATTGGCAAGATAGTCTAGGAGATATCTTAACTTCCTTGTTACCCGCTGGTTCTATCACTGGAACACCTAAAAAAAGTACAACAAAAATCATCAAAGAGGTAGAAAACTATAATAGAGGATTTTTTAGTGGTGTTTTTGGAGTGTTTGATGCAGATGAGTTAGAGAGTGCGGTGATGATACGCTTTATTGAAAAAAATGGAGATGGATTAGTCTATAAAAGTGGCGGTGGGATTACAATAGATAGCGACCCCATATTGGAGTATCAAGAGATGTGTGAGAAAATTTATGTCCCTTTTTTTTGAAACAATAAAAGTTAAAAATGGAGATATTTTTAATCTAAAATATCATAATCTTAGATTAAACAAAACTATCTTAAATATTTTTAAAGTAAAAGCAAATTTTGATTTGAAAAATTTTATAAAAGTACCTGATGATAATAAGATGTATAGATGCAAAGTAATTTATAGTGATAAAATTGAATCTATTACATTTGAGCCATATAAGCCAAGAGTATTTAACTCTTTTAAAATGATAAAACATTGCATCTCATATCCTTACAAGAGTGTTAATAGAGAAGAGATTAATACATTGTACAAACAAAGGGATGGATGTGATGATATTATTTTGGTGAGAGATGGATTAATTCAAGATACTTCAATAGCAAATATAGTAATATATGATGGTTTAAAATGGTACACACCTAAAACTCCACTGCTCTTTGGGACTCAAAGAGCTAAGCTACTAGAAGATGAGATAATTGTTGAAAAAGATATACAAATTAAATATCTTAAAAATACAGTAAGTTTTGCTATAATAAATTCACTACTTGGTTTTCAAGAAATAAAAGATGTAAAATTACATATGTAGGGGTAGATACATGGCAAACAACTTTATAAATGATCATGATTTTTCAGATTTGATGGGTTTTCATATTCGTGATATAATTGAGCTATTGCTTAACAAAGGTGAGTTTTTCTCTGTACTTACAAATATAGCTGATATCTCGTTTGACCCACCACTACCTGCTGAAATATGCGATGATTTTAAACCTATAACACTTTTTGTGATTGCTGAATATACATTTGAAAGTTGTAGCATTGACGATGAAAATCTCTACTTTGAAGCTGGTTTTGGTCATCAAAATATAGGAAGTTTTATCACAATTCCACTAAATTCAATTGTGCAAATCATAATAGAAAATACACCTATATTTATAAATCTATCGCTAAAACAAAAAAGCAAAAAGAGAGATAATAATATTGATAAATCAACAAATATTTTCCTCTCAAATCCAGAAAATAAAAGTTTTTTTTAAAACCTTCGTCTAGACATAATAAAGCTTGTAACCTTTTCAATAAATGCATCATGTTTTCTATCTTTTAAGTATGCTACATAAAAAGGTCTTTTAAATGTCAAACCTTTTATTTTAGCGGTGAATAAGAGTCCACTCTCAATTTCATCTTCAACAACTTGCTTTGATATAAGTGCAACGGTTTGCTTTTCACTCTTGGATGACTTTAAAACAGTCTGTTTGATTGCAGTAGGGCTTGTAACAGTTGCTTTTATATCAAATGATTTACACTCAATCCCAACCTCTCCAAATATTTCAGCCATTAATCGTCTAGTATGTGACTCTTCCTCTCTACAAACCCAACCATAATTTTTTAAAGACTCAGGTCTTACAACCTTTGGTAAAGGTTGATTACTAAATAAAACAAATTCATCTTCAATCCACTCTCTATATATAATATTGTCTAAAAATATTGGTGATTCAATGATAGCAAGATCAACTTTTTTATCAAGCAATTGTTCTAAAATCTTTTCAGTAAGATCAACTTGTATCAAAACATCATTGTCAATAGCAATTTTGATATCATTAATGCAAGTTGGTAATACAAAATTTCCAACAGTAAAAGATGCACCTATAACAAAAGTAAGCTCTTTATTCATGATTTTTATAATCTCTTTTTCAACACTAACAACACACTTATCAAGTCTAAGTGCAACACGGTAAAGTTCTTCACCCGATTTTGTAAGCGTTATACCATTTTTCTTTCTCTCTACAATTCTAGTATCGAGATAATCCTCCAGCCATTTTATCTGTTGAGTAACTGCGGGTTGTGAAACACCGAGTTTTTTTGAAGCTTTTGAGAAACTTCTCTCTTTAACAACAGTCAAAAATGTCCCTAATTTTGCAAAATCTTTAAGCATGCGGAATCCTTAATTCTCTTATAATATTACTGTATTATAACAATAAATAATAAATATAGACATAAAATAACTACTTCTTATAAAACTTTTTATATAATAAATAAATATTTAAAAAAAGTTGTTAAGATGAAAAATATATATACAGATTTAAATGAAGCACAAAAAGAGGCAATGGAGCAACTTGATGGTCCTATACTTATACTTGCAGGGGCGGGAAGTGGCAAGACAAAAACTATTACTTCACGCATAGCTTATATGATTAACAATGGCATTCCACCATCTTCTATTTTGACTCTTACATTTACAAACAAAGCAGCAAGTGAGATGCGAAGCCGTGCTGCAACTTTGATAAATGGAGATGTTCCATATCAACCATTATTATGTACTTTTCATAAATTTGGATTACTATTTTTAAAGTTTCATATGCAATCTATTGGTCGCCCTAACTCATTTGTTATAATTGATATGGATGACAAAAAAAGAATTATAAAGAGTTTTGATACAGATTTAGCAATTCCTCTAATCTCTAGTGAAATTTCAAGATTTAAGAATAATCTATTGACCCCTCAAGAGGCACTTAACTCCGCTCAACTTCCAAACTATAAACAAATTGCAAATATTTATCAAAAATATGAATCATATTTGGAGCAAAATAATCTTGTAGATTTTGATGACTTATTAGCACTTCCATATAAAATATTAGAAAAAGATAAAGAGCTATGTAAAGAGACGAGTCAAAGATATCAGTACATCATGGTAGATGAGTATCAAGATACAAATGACTTACAATTTAAACTTCTACAAAAACTTTCAAGTGAACACAATAACCTTTGTGTTGTTGGTGATGATGACCAAAGCATCTATGGTTGGAGAGGTGCAAATATAAAAAATATCTTGGAGTTCCCTGATAAGTTTCCAGATACAAAAGTGATAAAACTAACAAAAAATTACCGCTCAACTGATACAATACTAAAAGCGGCAAATGATTTGATTGAACACAATAGGAACCGTTTAGGAAAGCAACTTCAAGGCACAAAAGATAAAGGTAAAGAGATAAATGTAATTCATCACGATGACGAGATTATGGAAGCTAGAAGCATTGCCCGAAAGATATCAACACTTATAGATGAAGGTGTAGACCCAAGAGATATAGCTGTACTTTATCGAATCAATGCACTTAGTCGTTCTATTGAAGAGGGATTAAACCGCTGCGGTGTTCCTTATAAAATGGTTGGTGGTTTAAAATTTTATGAAAGAGCAGAGATAAAAGACTTAATCTCTTATCTTAGAATAATAGCAAACCCAAATGATGACTTTTCACTCAGAAGAATCATAAACAGACCAAAAAGGGGGCTTGGTAAAGCAACTGTTGATAAGATTTTAAAAGCATCTTATGACAAAAAATGTTCAGTTTTTAGCTATCTAACAATACAAAAAGATGAGTTAGAAACTCTTGTTACAAAAAAAGCATTTAAAACTTTAGGAGAGTTTTGTCAAGATATAGAGGATATCAAACACTCTTGTGATGCATCAACTTATGAATTTATAGATAATCTTGAAAAGACATTTGGCATCAGAAAATATTATGAAGGGCTTCCTGATTCACTAGATCGTGTTACAAATATAGATGAATTTTATGGACTCTTTCGTGATTTTGTTATTCAAAACCCTGAATCTTCTCTCGATGATTTTTTAAATGACATTGCACTTCAAAGTGACCAAGATCAGATAGATGATAGAAGCATCTCTATTATGAGTATACATGCGAGCAAAGGTTTAGAGTTTGAATATCTTTTTGTTATCGGTCTTGAAGAGGGATTTTTCCCTCTAATAGGAGATGGTACAGATATTGAAGAGGAGAGGCGACTTGGATATGTTGCGATTACTAGGGCTAAAAAAGAGTTAACTTTGAGCTCATCTGCTAGTAGATATTATAAAGGTAAAAGAGCAGGTTTAGGTAAAAGTAGATTTTTATCTGAGTGTGGAGTTAGTAAAGGCTCTTTAAAGATAGAAAAATCCACTTCATACAAAAAAGGTGCATTAGTCAAACATAAAATCTTTGGTATTGGACGGGTTACGGAAGTGAGTAAAGTAAAAAGAGAGTTCAAATTAAAGATAAACTTTGCCGGTAAAACTCGTGATATTTTAGCTTCATTTGTGGAAAAAATTTGACAAAAAACTCCGTAGATAGACTCTTTGTAGCTTATAAAGATGCAAATATAGGCTCAAATAGATTTTTATCAAAGATAAAAAGAAGATACGGTATCAAAAAGGCAGGTTTTTCAGGTACTCTTGACCCATTTGCAAAAGGTGTTTTGATAATTGCCTTTGGAAAATATACTAAACTATTTCAATTTTTAAAAAAAACTCCCAAAACTTACAAAACAACACTTTGGCTAGGAGCGACAAGCGAAACACTAGACATCGAAAAAGTAACAAATGTAGAAATCATCAACCCCTTTAAAGAGGAACAAATCAAAGAAACACTCACCAAACTTTTAGGCGAGATAACTTACTTACCTCCAAAATATTGTGCAAAAAAAGTCAATGGAGTTAGAGCATATACATTAGCAAGAGAAGGGAAAGATGTAGATTTAAAATATATCACAAGCACTATATATGATATAAAATTACTTCACTATTCGCATCCTTTTATAAACTTTGAGATAACGATAAGCGAAGGCGGATATATAAGAAGTATGGG
>JAMONX010000053.1 GCA_027066435.1 Campylobacterales bacterium | reverse complement strand
ATGAAAGCAAAAAGAGTATTATTAATTATCTTTTCTCTCTCCTTTACACCTTTGGTTGCCCAGGAGTATTTAAATATTGAAGCATATAAAACACCAAAAGAGCATCATCCTACCTCTATCTATTATGATGAATCAAAAAGAAGATTAAGAAGTAAAAATGAAGTGCTTTTAGGAGAGTGGGTTAGGGCAAAGGTTGTGGGCGATTTACTTGTTGATGGTAGAGTTGTTTGTGGGAGTTGTCATATTTCAAATTTTAAAGAACCTTTTTCAATAAATCAGGCAAAAAAACTTAGAACTACTGCATCTGGTAGTGCTATTTGTGTGGGGTGTCATGGATATTAGGAAATCTAAACTTTTCATCACTTTTTTGATTATTTTATTAATTCCTATTTTATTTGTATTGATAAACCGTACTTTACATAAAGATGAAATTACTATTGCCGTTGGAGGAGTTGATGGTGCTTATTACTCTTATGCTTTAAAATATCAAAAATTACTAAAAAAAGAGGGTGTAGATTTAAAAATTTTAACTACACAAGGCTCACTTGAAGCACAAAACAAACTTCTAAATAAAGAAGCAGATTTTGCCTTTATTCAAGGAGGTACAGAATTTAAAGATAAAGGACTTTTTGCATTAGCGAATATTGCATATGAACCTGTTTGGATATTTTATAATGAGGCAAATATTACATCACTTAGTGAGTTTGAAGGAAAAAAAATTGCCATTGGTGGAAAAGAGAGTGGTATTTTCCCTGTAGCAACAACACTTCTTTTAGCAAATAAAATTGATGAAAGTAATAGTGAATTGCTTCACCTCTCTAGCAGTAAAGCTTCTAAACAACTTCAAGCTAAAACAATAGACGCTATGTTTTATGTTGCATCTGCTGATTCAAAATTAGTAGAGAAGCTTCTCCAAGCTCCTGATGTTAGATTGATGGATTTTACAAATAGTGCAGATGCATATAAGCAGTATTTCCTAAAAAAACATAAAGGTTTTTATGTTTTAAAACTTGAAGCTGGTGGATTTGATTTTAGAAAAAATATACCAAAAACCACTCATACCTTACTTTCTAAAAAGAGTATATTATCAACATTAAATGCATCAGATGAGATGAGTAGACTTCTTTTAAAAGTAGCAGATAAGGTGCACCAAGATGCAGGGATGTTTCATAAAGAGTATACTTTCCCAAATGCTAAAATGTTAAAGATTGAACAACATAGAGCATCTATTGAGTATTTTAAAGAGAGAGAATATTTTTATGAAAGATTAACTGACTTTTGGACAGCACAGAGTTTAAATTATCTGCATAACTTTGTATTGATTTTTTTTCTTCCAATTCTTATGTTGTTTGCTTTTTTTGTTGAGGTAATTGTTCCTACCGCACATTGGTACTCTAGGCGTAAAATTGTTGTATGGTATGATAAAATAAATGCTATTGATACTGGGATTGAACAACTTTCACCTGAAGAGGCAAAAGCCAAAAGAGAAGAGGTAGAGCAGATATTACAGAAAGTAAGAGCTATGGATGATATTCCTGCTTTTCATATGGAAGAGTTTTATGCTCTTCAAAATCAGATTTCTAATATCTTAGATGATTTGCAAAAGATGATTAAGCCCTAATCTCTCATACTTTTATAAAGTTTGTCATAGTAATCTATCTCTTTTCTAGAGACTACTTTAGTTCTACATGATATATATCCATCGTTTCCATCTTTATCCTTGTATGGATAGACGGTTGCATAAACCCAATAACTTTTACCACTTTTGGATTTATTTTTAACAAAACCCGACCAAATATCTCCTTTTTTTACAGTATCCCAAAGATCTTTAAAGGCAGCACGAGGCATGTCTGGGTGTCTTACTATGTTGTGAGGTTTTCCTATCAATTCATCTATATCATACTCTGCAATTTTACAAAAGTCATCACTTGCAAATTTTATGATACCTTTTTCATCAGTTTCTGAAACAAGAAAGCTATCATCATCTAATATAATTTCATTATGAGTCATTTTTTACTACCTTATACTTTTTTGTTTTGTGCATCTTGCACTAATTTATTTGACATATTGCCTATTTCCATAGACCTACTGTGTATAACTTGGCTTATATTTGTATTTTTCTTTGCACTATCTTCAAGTGAAGAGATAGAGTTATTTACCTCTTCTATAGAGTTACTTTGTTTCTTTACGCTACCGCTTATATTGTTTGATGACTGATTTAGAGTGTTGATTGTTACACTTATATCTTGGAGTGATTTTTGAGTCTTTTCTGCTAACTGTCTAACTTCATCAGCAACCACGGCAAAACCTCTGCCGTGTTCTCCTGCTCTTGCTGCTTCAATAGCAGCATTTAGTGCTAAAAGATTTGTTTGATCTGCGATATCAGAAATAATTGTTAAAATTGATTTTATATCACCACTTTGAGTATTTATTGCATCTGAAAATTTTACTATTTCAATAATCTGCTCTCTCATAATCTCTACAGCATTTGAAGTATCATTTATTGCTAAGTTTTGCTCCTTTGATGTTTCTAGTAACTCTTGTGAAGTTGAGGAAAAGATATCAACTTGATTTTTTAATTCATTCCCATGTGTTAAATTATCTTTAGCACTTTTTCTTAAGATATCTGCTAAAGAATTTACTGAGATAACAATATCTCTAAGGCTACCTTTTATATTGCTAGTTAGTTCTATCTTATTTGTATAGTTATTGTTTGAGAGTTCATTTAAAAGTTTTTCTACTTGACTTAAAATTGTACTTTGGTTTTTTACCATAGCATTTAGCGATTTTGCTAATGTTTTCATTCCTGAAGTTGAAGGGATATTTGTAACAAATGTATCAAAATGACCTTTGCTTATTTTATCCATTACAAGTACAGTTTCGCCAGTTGTAAGAAGATCACTTTTGTATCTTGTAAACTCCGCTTTCATATAATCATTTAAGTGTTGTGAAATTTCACTAATTTCATCTTTGTTTTTTATCTCAATGTATGATGGAATAGTCACTTTTTTGTTAAGATAATTTAAAAGATTTTCAACTCCAAAATTAAGCTCATTGATTGATGATTTAAACTTATTTCGTGTATAGAGACTAAGGATAATAAGTACAGAGACTATAAATAAAATAATAATGCTAAAAATGATAAGTTCACGCAGGTAAACTTCAGCTTGTTTATCAGCATTTAATATTATCTTTTTTGCCATAAATTTTTCTATTTGTTGTAAGTTGTTAATTTTATTTGTAGCTACTTGAAACCATTTATTGGCATCAATATCAAGAATCTCATCTATTTTAGATTCTGATACAGCTTTTATATATTGATTTAGTAGTTTATATGAGTCTGCGTCTGTTACAATTTCTTTATATTTTAATTTTGTTGAGTTGTCTGTGGTATTTAAAAATGATCTTGTAAACTCCTTTTTTGTATAAGTTAAGTTTTCAAAGTATATTCTACTATCAGTATCAAAAAATCCAATTGCAAATCTGCCTGAACCAATTGCTCTTTGAATTCCCTCTTTCTCTTTAGCATTTATAAAGTTTATATATGGTGCAAGCGATGATGTCGATTCTCTATTTGAGAGTGATATTAGATTTATTATTTGGATAATTTTTTTATTAGTAGTGCTGTAAAACTCTATTGCTTTATTCACACTTATTGTTTGATTTGTTACCTCTTCTCGGATTTTAGTTAATTGCGAAAGTTGTTTTTTAACTTGAGAAAGGTCTGCTTGAATCTTTTTTTCTTTAGCGAAATTTTGTATACTTAAATTTACTATTTCAAGTTTTAAGTTAGTAGATTCTCTCTGTTTTGATAAAATTGTATCAAATTTCTTACCGTTTGATCCTAAATATCCAGCAGATGCCCCTCTCTCTTTTTGTAACTCATGGATTAGCTCACCTAATTTAATAGAAAAATTCAAAATGTTATTAGTTTGTCTGTACTCACTGTAGTACTTATATTTGTTTTTCACCAATAAAAAACCAAATATCAAAATGGTTATCAAAGATAGTGAAATTAAAACTGTTAAAATAGTTTTGATTTTGACATTCTGAAGTAAATTCATAATTTCATATTTCCTTAGTTATATTTTTTAAACCTGATTCATAATATAGCTTCTGTAGCTATATTATTTTTGGAGAACTCAGGTTATTAGAACTAATATCGGTAAATATGAAATAAATTTAACCCGCATAAATATTTTGCTTATGCGAGTTATAAATTTTTACTTCCTCTCTTTAACAAATTTCAAATAGAGTATCGGAAGTATTATCAAAGTCAAGATTGTAGAACTTACAAGCCCATTAACAACTACAATTGCTAAAGGCTTTTGTATTTCAGAGCCCGGACCCGTTGCAAATAGTAGCGGTACGAGACCAAGAGCAGCTATAGATGCAGTCATCAAAACTGGGCGAAATCTCTTTATCGTTCCCTCTATGACAGCATCTTTTATCGCTTTTCCTTGGTTTATCAGATAGTTAAAGTAGTTAACTAGTACAACACCATTTAAAACTGCAATTCCCAAAAGGGCGATAAATCCTACAGATGCAGGGACAGAGAGGTACTCTCCACTAAAGTACAATCCTATAAAACCTCCAATTAGAGCTAGTGGAACATTTACAAGTACAAGTAGTGCTTGAGTGATGGAGTTAAATGATACAAACAACAAGATAAAGACCATAAATAGTGCTAATGGAATGATAAGCATAAGTCTTGAAGCTGCTCGTTGCTGGTTTTCAAACTCTCCCCCGTATGTTAGATAGTACCCTGGAGGAAGTTTAACATCTTGTGTAATTTTTGCTTTTACCTCTTCGACAAATCCTACTAAGTCTCTTCCCTTTACATTGCTTTGGACGACAGTTTTTCTATATCCATTTTCATGTTCAATCTGTATAGGACCTTCACTCGCTTCAAAGTTTATCAGATTTTGAAGCGGTACATTTTCTCCATTAGGTAGTAGGTAGTAGAGATCTTTTATAGAGCTAAGAGAGTTTTGAAGTGTTGAGTCTCCTTTTACCATAAGTGCTATTTTTCGCATCTCCTCTTGGATAACTCCCACCTGTACACCTGAAATAAGAGTCTTTAGATAGTCACTTATCTCTTTTTCACTTATGCCATAGTATCCCATCTCTTCATGTTTAAAGCTGATTTCATAATACTCAACACCGTCATTTGCTTTTTTATAAACATCACTGCTTCCATCTATATTTTCTAATACACCTTTTATAGATAGCGCGATTTTTTCTAGCTCTTGATTATTGCTTCCAAAGATATCGATTGCTAAATCTCCTCTTACTCCTGTAAGCATCTCAGAGACTCGCATCTCTATTGGCTGTGTAAAAACAAATTCGATACCAGGAAATCCTTCCATAGTTTTTCTTATCTGGGCTGTTAGCCACTCTTTAGATGGCTCTCTCCACTCTTTTATAGGTTTTAGTCGCAAAAATGTATCTGTATCGTTAAGACTCATTGGGTCTAATCCTATCTCATCAGTGCCTGTTCTTGCTATGATCGCATCGATTTCAGGAATATCTGTCATAAGTTTTTGTTGGATTTTATTGTTAAGAACTATACTCTCTTCTAGGCTGATAGATGGAAGAGATTCGATTTGCACCAAGAGATCTCCCTCATCCATAGTAGGCATAAAAGCTTTTCCCGTTTTATAAGCAAAAAATAGTGAAGTAGCAAATAGAAAAACAACAATTAGCAAAACTTTATTAGAGTGTTTTATCGCTATATCTAAAGATGGTTTAAATGCACGAAGCATTTGTCTAATCGCCCAAGATTCATTGTCTGGTCTAATTTTTAGTATAAAAGAGCTTAAAACTGGTATAAGTGTCAATGCAAGTATAAGTGAACTAAAAAGAGCAAACACAATACTCATTGCAACAGGCTTAAATAGTTTTCCCTCTAATCCTTCAAGAGTCAAAAGTGGCATAAAGACGATGATAATGATAAGTACACCAGTTACGATTGAGGGAGCCATATCAACAGAGGCTTGGTAGATGATATTGAGCTTTTTTCGCCCTTTATGCTTTTTGTTGCCAAGTTCGGCGGTTATGTGTTCGACCATAACAACCGCAGAATCAACCAGTATCCCTATGGCTATCGCCAACCCTCCAAGACTCATAAGATTTGCACTAAGTCCAAACCACTGCATCGCCATAAAGCTCATCAAAAGTGTAAATGGTAGTATTAAAGCAACACTAAGAGCCGAAGCAGGATTTCCTAAAAGTACTAAAAGTAAAATTATTATCAATATAACTGCTTCAAAAAGTGATGTTTTAACTGTATCGATAGCATGATTTATAAGATTTGAGCGGTCATAAAAGATATCTAATTTTGTGCCTTCAGGCAGAAGAGACTCTATCTCTTTTAACTCTTCTTTCGCATTTTTTAATACCTCTGTTGCATTTATGCCCTTAAGTCCTAATAGAACTCCTTGTACTGCTTCACCCTTTCCATCTTTTGTTGTAAAACCAGCCCTTGTTAGATAACCAAAACCTACATCTGCAACATCTGCTATCTTGATTACCTTTCCATCAACCATAGATATTGCTCTTGATTTTATATCATCTATATCTTTGATTTGCCCGACACTTCTCACCAATATACTTTCAACACCTTGTGTAACTCGTCCTGCTCCATCGTTTAGATTATTCTCTTTGAGTGTTTTAAATATATCTTCAAGTGTAAGATTGTAGGTTCTAAGCTTTGTTAAATCTGGAGTTACTTGATAAGTTTTAACTTTACCTCCTAGTGCATTTACCTCTGCTACTCCACTTATGGAGCGAAGTTTTGGAGCTATAACCCAATCAAGAAGAGATCTTTTTTCAACCAAATTGAGTGTATCAGATTCGATAGTAAACATCAAAATCTCACTCAAAGGTGTACTAATAGGTGCTAATCCACCCTCAAGATTAGGTGGCAACTCATCCATGATTCCTGATAATCTCTCATTTACCTGCTGTCTTGCCCAGTATATATCAACCCCTTCATCAAAATCGATAGTGATATCACATAGTCCATATTTTGACATCGCTCGCATCACTCCTTGACCAGGAATTCCAACAAGTTCTCGTTGAATAGGTATCATAACACGAGACTCCATCTCTGAGGGAGTCATACCGCTTGATTTAAGGATAATTTTCACCTGAATTGGTGAGATATCAGGAAATGCATCTATGGGAAGTTCTTTATATGATTTTATACCAAAACCCAGTATCATCACTGCAATCAGCATCACAAAGAGCCTTTGTGATAAGGAGTATGAGATAAGCTTATTCATCACTTGTTTCCATCATGCTTTTTAGTGTTGCCAAAGAGTTTTTAGCTATTGGCTTATCTAAAGCATCTTTTGGTGCTACATAATAGAGATTATCTCTTTGTGCAAGAATATCTATAGAGACACTTCTATATCCAAAATCTGTTTTAACAAATACTATATTTTTATTTGCATACTTTATTACTGATTTTTTATCAATTACCAAAGTCTTTTGTTTTTTTGTAATTTTAACTATACCTCTATGTCCTGCCAACAGACTAGAATCCTTTGGCAAAGAGAATCTTACATGTCTTGTTTGATTATTCCTATTTATAACAGGTGATAGTTCCAAAACTTTACTTTTATACAATTTCCCATCAATCAAAAGCTCTACTTCTTGCCCTTTTTGTAGAGTTTTTGCACTTAACAGTGGCATATCACTCTCAATCCAAAGTTCCCCTTCCTCTTTTATAATGGCTAAAGCAGTTCCAGCGTCTACTGTTTTTCCTAGTTTTGCATTTAGTTCTAATATATCCCCTGAAACTCTGCTTCTTATATCGAAACTTTGATAGATTTTTAGAGAGTTTGTGATGTTAGCTATCACTTTTGCATCTGCTCCGTAAGCCTTTAGTATCTCTTTTGAAGCTGATAGTTTTGCTTTGGAATTTTGTACAATGGCATTAATCGATACACACTCTTTTTGTGGTATAACATCCTCTTTGCAGAGTCTATTTTTTCGTTTTGCAATAGTTTGGTTTTCTCTAAGTTCTATGGCATTAGAGATTGCATCTTTTTGTGCTTGTATCCAATCTTTGCCACTTACCTCTGCTATTAAATCACCTTTTTTTACATTTTGATACGATGCAACAAAAAGCCTATTTATTTGTGCATCAAATGCAAGAGTAATAGAGTGTAAAAGATTTGGAGGAGTTGTTACCTCCATTAGAAATGTTCCTAATGGAAGTATGTTTGATTTTTTGGCATTTTCTGTTTTGATTTGCCAGTTTTTCTCTTGCTCGTTTGTCAGTTTTATCTCATTTGCATCTAGTGCAAATATCATTATCATTAATAGTAAAATAGTTTTCATTTCTTCTCCTTGATTTCAGCCACTGTGTAGAGTTCAAACAGTGTCTCATAATATATTTTTTTATTGATATTTAGTGTTTCATATAGTTGCCATAGTTTCTGTTTGCTTAAAAGATACTCTACAACAGAGCTTTTACCAAATTGGTAACTTTTTTTAACAAGTGGTAGAAGCTCTGTTTCATAAGCATGGATATTGTCTTCTGTTAAGTGAATAATATTCTTTTCATTTTCAAGCTTTGATTTTAGCTGTTTAAATTTTCTCTCTTTCTCCAAAAACATGTTTTGTTGTTGAAGTTTGAGGACTTTTTGGTTGTGTAGTGCTGCAATTTTTTTGTACTCATTTGTTTTGGATGTAAATGAGAGTGGTAAAGATACTCCTATGCCATATCGTTCCATGTCAATTTCATTGTCATACCCCGCTGAGATATCGATAGATTCAAATCTTCTATCATAGAGTTTTGCACTTTTTCTTGCTCCCAAAATCTTAGCTTTATATGCTCGTTTAGATAGTAAAAATATATTTGGACTATTTGTTTCACTAAACTCCATAGGATATAAATCATGACAAAAAAGCTCATTTGAGCCTTTATTTTTTAACTCTAAAAGATCTAAAAGTGCAAACTTTGATATCTCTTCATCTGCTTTTAGGCTTTGAAGCTTCTGCTTTAGAACTGCTTTTTCAATCTTTAAAGAGAGTAACTCTTTTTTAGATATCTCCTGATACTTATAAGCTTTCTCTTTTTTTGTATAAAGTTTCTCAAAATCACTATATGACTCTTCAAAAAACTCTCTTTGCTCTTTTGAGAGACAACTTGTATGATATAACAATTTAACATGATTTGAGAAAGCTAAAAGCTCTCTCTCTAACTCTAGTGATATAGCTTCATTGTTTAGTTTTGCAATATTTAGACTTTTAGCTTTTGCATCACCTAAAAGAAAAGTTTTGCCAACCTCTACACTATACTCAAACTCTTCATCGTTGTTAGATGGTTTAGCTTTCGCACCGCTTCCTGATAAAACATAAGGATTCGAAGCATATTCGCCTCTAATCTTTGCCAAATTTGCCGATTTTTGCTCCTCTATAGATAGATAGAGAGGATGTGTCTTTTGTAATTTTTCTTCAATATTCTGCAAACTATATGATGAAGCAGAAATTGTGTTAAAAAGTACAAAAATGGATAATAGATATTTCATAATAACCTTTTTTATTTATAATAATTTGTAAATTTAAATGTGATAAAAAAAGGTTATGCTAGAGGAGGTCGATAGAGCCTAAGTCTGAAATCAGATGCAAAAAAGGAGTTGCCCGTATAAAAAACCCAAACTCTATTGTCAATAGAGAGTTCAGCGGAGTTCAAATCTGGAATATCCATAATAGACTGATGTATATGTTCATGCAAGACTGAAGCTTTACACAGATGAATTTTTTCTATTTTATTGACATAGATTTCTACCTGTGTGTCAGCATCTAAATACCCTATGACAAAATCATGCAGTGCTATAAAGACAAATGCACTTAAAAGTATTTTAAGAATATATTTTCTTGTTTTCATAACAGAATTCTACCTTATAAGATATTAGATTTTACTTAATAAAGATTATCCATCGTCATTTCCTGAAATCATTTTTGAAACTAAACCTCTCTCTTGTGTCAAGTCTGCAACAATAACTCCACCAATATGAAGTGGAACAAAAACAACAAAAAACCAAGCAACTGGCTCGTGAATTTCTTTAATAGAACTAAGTATCTCTTTAGAAATACCTATATCAGCTCCTAGATGCAGGGTAATTCCTGAAATAGCCATAAAAACTATAAGAAGATAAAATATAACATAGAGTGAACTTACTCCCATTTTATGTAAAGATGAAGTATCTTTAAAGCTAAGACCTTCTTTGACAAAGATATAAATTCTAAATAGTATAAGAGATGCTAAAACATATCCGAAGATGATATGCCACTCCCACATAGGAGCTCTGATGGTTTTTGCTACTACTTTAGCAACTTCAGCTGTTACTGTGATGTCATATTCAGAAAGTTTTTGGACTATCAGCTCAGAGTTTGTTCTCCAACTCAAAAATGTTTTTCTTAAAAAAAATGTTCCAAGAAGAGCAAAGATTGCTATTGCATTTAGCCAGTGCCAAACTCTTAAAAGTTTTGAATATTTCATTAGTTAGCCTTTTTACTACAGATTGTACTAAAAAAATTCAAAAAAGAAACTATAAAGGCATATAAACCTTTATAGCAATTGTTACTTTACAGCGTCTATAACTTTACTCGCTGCACCGTCAGTTTTTTCATCAGCAACATCTACTGCTTTATCAATAGCTTTATCTTTTAAAGAGCTTTTGTCCTCTGCTGCATTTGTAGCTCCACTTGTTGCATCTTCTGTAGCACTTTTTGCTGTATCTACAACAGCATTAGTTGCACCTTTGGCACCGTCTACAACTGTACTTGTTGTACTTTTTGCAACATCTGTTACTGGATTATCAGTAATTGCCGAACAACCTGTAAATAAAGCTGCTGCCATTACAGTTGATAAAATAGTTTTTATCATAACTTTCCCCTATAGTTTAAAATTTATCGTTTAAGACAGTAAAGATTCTATTTATTTTTAGCTTTATAGGCTATGAAGATATTATTCTAATTTAAATAGTTAAATTTTTTATTCACAAGTCAATTTTTTATTTTAATATTTATAAAAGAATAATTATGTATAATCATCGGACAAAAATTATTAAAGGATATAAATATGCGTTTAAGTAAACTTATTTCAATTGCACTTTTAGCAACAAGTATTACCACTGTATCAGCACAGGCTGATGATTTAATTAAAAAAGCAAAAGATGTGGGGTTAAAAGCGGTTCCTGCTGATAAAGCAGAACTTATGAAGCTTATAGATGACCCAAAGGATCCAATTACAGATAAAAAAGTTGAGTTAGGAAAGAAACTATTTTTTGATCCAAGACTTTCACGAAGTGGAATTATTAGCTGTAACACTTGTCATAACCTTGCGATGGGTGGAGATGATGGAATTCCAGCAGCTATTGGGCATAAATGGATGGCTAATCCACATCACTTAAATTCACCAACTGTTTATAACTCAGTATTTTTTACAGCTCAGTTTTGGGATGGGAGAAGTCCTCATCTCTCAGATCAAGCACAAGGTCCTATTCAAGCTGTTCCTGAGATGGCGGCACCTGCAAACTTAGTAAAGGAGCGAATAGTTTCTATTCCTGAGTATGTTGCAGAGTTTAAAGCCGCTTATGGCGATGATGTAAATATTTCATTTCCAAAAATAGCTGATACAATTGCAACTTTTGAAAAAACACTTGTTACGCCTTCTAGGTTTGATGATTTTTTAAATGGTGATAAAAAGGCATTAAATGATGCTGAGAAAAAAGGTCTTAATACTTTCATAGATAAAGGATGTGCAAGTTGTCATACCGGTATTGCAATCGGTGGAACTATGCAGCCATTTGAATTAGCCGGAAAATATAAATTTGCAAATATTGGAGATTTTAAAGGTGATGATAAAGGTATGGTAAAAACACCAACACTTAGAAATATTACAGAAACTGGACCATATTATCATAACGGTGCTATCTGGACATTAGAAGAGGCTATAAAAGAGATGGGAAGTATCCAGCTTGGTATCAAAATAACAGATAGTGAAGCAGGGGAGATTAAAACATTTTTAAAAGCATTAAAGGGTAGAAAACCAGCTATAATCTATCCACAATTGCCAGAAGAGTCAGCGACTACACCAAAACCTACATTTGATTAGTAGTCCCATGAAGTAGGAGCTGATAGCTCTTGCTTTGTGAAAATACTATAGGAGTAGAGATTGTACAGAAATAAATACTTTATAACACTTCTTATGTTCATAATGCTTTGGTTAAATGGATGTGCAAAGGCAATGGATATAAAAATGAATGAAAACAATCAAACACTAACAAAATATAGTTTTCAGGATGTTTGGAATCAGGTAACTTCAGATCCATATGAAACCTTACCACAGGAGAAAATATCATTTTTCAAATTATTTTCCAGGGGAAAAGATATCATTTTAAAAAACTCGGAGAGAACTTTAAATAACCATTCAGATATCTTAGAGCCATTTGATAAACTAGCCCATCCTAATGGTATCTGTTTTAAAGGTGTTTGGGAAATACATACTCCAAATATATATAGTGGCTATTTCAAAAAAGGGAGCCGTGCCTTGATTATCGCACGGGCATCATCGGCGATGTCAAATACTCGTCGTGGTGAAATTAGGGCTTTTGGATTGGCTGGTAAGATCTTTCCAACTATGAACCCACTTGAAATAAATCAAGAACATACAGCAAACTTTTTTCTTATTGATGATTTGGGAGGAACAAAAGCAGAACATTATACTGATGTGAGTTTGAGTAATGCACCAGCAGTAACAACTACTAGTGAAGTTATAAAGAATTTACTATATGCGATAAAGGTTGCAAGAACCTTCGCAAAAGTGGATGAAAATCCTGAAATCAGGCAAGTTTATGAAATTTCTTATTTGGGAGAAAAAGAAAATAGAGATGTTATCACACCTAAATGGATGAAAGTAGAAGCTCAAAAAGGACAAACAGTTGATTCTGAGGATTTTCGAGATGAACTACACATAAGAGAGGGTGAAAAATTAATCTTTAATATCTTTGTAGCAAGCAAAAGTACAAACGATAAAAAAAATTGGCAAAATATTGGAACGATAACTTTTGATGCTTCTATTGCATCTGCAACTTGTGATCATCAGTTACATTTTCATCATCCAAAGTGGAGGAGAGATTTG
>JAMONX010000052.1 GCA_027066435.1 Campylobacterales bacterium | reverse complement strand
TTTTTTAGAAGTTTTAGAATACTCTTCTAACTCTTTAACAATATAGCTAGGAATTGTAAAAGTTTTTCTTTGACTTTTAGTTTTTTCTACTAAACTTTGCATATAAATCCTTTGTATAAAAAGTATGAATGATTATAGCAGTTTTTGATTATTGGTGTCAATATATTATCTAAAATATTTTTATAAAAATAAACTATCACTTTGCTTTTGATACTCAACTCTATCAAACTTTCCATCTTTATCTATAAATAATTCCCAATCACTTACAAAATAAAAACCTCCAATCTCTTCGCCTCTAGATGGGTTGCTTTGACCTTGGAATTTAATGATATTAAAAGTAAAAAATTGCATAAGTGAGTTGATATAACTGCTATTAACTTTCATTTTAGCAAATCCTTCTATCTCTCTAAGTTTCAAGTAGCTTTTCCAAACTTTTAGCCCATCTAGTTTGCCATCAGTTAGATAAATTTTATCAATATCTTCAAACTCTTTAACATCTTCATAGATAGCAATATCCAACATAAAAGGAAAATAAAGTGTAAAATTTTCAGAATTTATAAGTGTCATTGTTTTGCTTATCTCTTTATAATCCAATTTTTGTATCGTATTGGCAAATTTATCTATATTTGTATTTACTCCACTATCAAATCTTAATCCATTTTTTTGGATAACTTTTAAAACATCCTCATAATAATCTTCATAATTTTTATTTGCCAAAATAGTCTGGTATTTTTCGTTTGTTAAATCAAATTCTAAACGATTATCTCCTCTATATATTTTAGAAGCATCATCCATGTTGAAAAAATAGACTTTTGAGTTTTCCTTCTTACAACTTCTATTTATTCGCCCCATAAACTGCTCTTCACTATCAAGAGTTGATATATCTTTAAAACCTAAATCCATATCTATATCAACTCCAGCTTCAATAACTTGTGTAGCTACTATGATGATTGACTTATCTTCTTTGGTTTTATTTATCACAAATTGTCTATAAGCTTTATTGTCATCTCCACTTAGCTCATAAACATCATTATAAGTCTCTTTTATATGATTATAAAACTCTCTAGCACTCTGTTTTTTGATAAACTCAAACAAAATCTTTTGATACCCTTCTCTCTTATCATCAAAAAACTCTTCTAATCTCTCTAAACTTATTTTTCCTTCATCAAGCAGACTAAAATCAACCATTACTCGTTCTTTAAAATATCTATCTGTAAAAAAATTATCTCGTTTCTCTTTGCTTATTAAATCTACAAAGTTATCTTTTTTTTCCAAAAAATAGTCAAGTTTTGGCAAAGTTGCAGACATAATAATTATCTTAATATTAAGAACTTTGGCATACTTATCAAAAAACTCCACCATATACCACCAAAGATTATTGTTGTAACTTTGTATCTCATCAAGAATAATCACTGAGTTTGCCAACTGCCATAATGGAAAATTATCCTCTTTTGAAGTTCCAAACAAAATATTAAAAAGGCTAACATGAGTTGTAATAATCGCAGGTGAATGAAAAAATAGTCTATTTACATAAGATGAAGTATAATCACTCTCTTTATCTTCTTGCTCTTTTTCATTTTCAATAGGAGAGATAGAGTTAATAATCTCTATCTTTAATTCATCACCAAAAATATCATCAAATACAGTTTTAGTTTGCTCCACTAAGGTATTAAACGGAAAGATATAAAATAGCTTATTTAAGTTTTTGTCACTATTTAAAAGTTGTAATGCTAGATTGATAGAAGTGATAGTTTTACCACTTCCTGTTGGGGCTTCAAGATAGTAGATATGTTTATCTAAATTAGCAAGTAAATTAGTTTCAGCCTCTTTGAAGATATCATTTCTTAGTCCGTTTATTCCTTTTGGTTTTCCAAATTTACTTACAAAGTTGTCAAATCTACTTTTTAATACTCTTTTATCTTCATCATTAAAAAGTCCAAAATCATCTATTGGAAATTTTGCCATATACTCTGTTGTGGCATAGTAGTCAGATGATACCAAAAGAGAGAATAGGAGTTTGTTTAAGATATAAAATTCAAAATGCGGTATAGACAATTTGTCTAAATGCATAAAATATGATTTTACATTAATATCTTCATCACGATAAGATTCAAAAATAGAGAGTCGTCCATGATGCTTTGCCATATGATATGAAAAGGAGTAGAGTATAAATTTTAATTTCTCCTTCTGTTTTCTATTTTCAATTTTTGATATTTCAAGTAAAAAATAATCCAAATATTTTTTACTTGAAAGCAACGAATGGTCGCTACTATTTGTTTGATTTTTATATTTACTAAAAAGAGGATTATTCATCTTCTTTGCTTGAAAATATGGATTTATTTTTCCCCAATCATGTAACAAAATAGCACTTTCAAACATCTCAAGTATCAGCTCACTATTATCGCTACCAATCTTCTCAATAAGAGAAATTAACAAAGGTTTTAAAGATTTAGTATTAACTATTCTTTCATAATACTCAAAAGTTAACTCCGAATGTTCTATTAGTGTTTCGCTTGGCTCACCTTTTAAAGTATGAGCCAAAAATTTATTATCTATATCAAAATTAGATAAAAGCATAGTTTTTATCTTGATAGCTATAAGTATCTTTGGGAATATTTTCTAGCCCTATATTTGTAAAAACTAAAGTTTCATATTCATAAAAATGATACTCTTTTTGAAGGCTAATTGGAGAAACTTCCTGAAATAAATAGGGAGGTTCATTCTCTTTTTGCCAACCATCAATTTTATCACTATTTTTAATAAATAAAGAATCTATATAATTACCCTCGTCTAGTATAATCTTTTTTGATAATTCTATCTCTTTAACCTCATTAATATTAGCA
>JAMONX010000051.1 GCA_027066435.1 Campylobacterales bacterium | reverse complement strand
GCATCTGCTCATCTGCTAAAAACACCTCAAAACTTTCTTGGTCATTTTTATTTTCAACTGGTGCAAACAACTCTTCAAGATAACTATAAAATGTCTTTATCTTCGCTATCTCATCTTTGATATCAAATACTACCCCGATGATATCATCTTCATCAAAATCAGCCAAGCCAGAATAATCACTCAAAGCCTTATCCAAATCTCCAAGCAACCCACGATAATCAATGATAAAACCATAATCTTTACCATCATAAAGCCTATTTACTCTTGCGATTGCTTGCAGGAGATTGTGTTCTTTTAGATATTTATCTATATAAAGCACTTGAGCACGAGGAGCATCAAAACCTGTAAGTAGCTTATCTACCACGATAAGGAGTTCTATCTCCTCACCATATACAAACTGATCTTTTATCTTGTCTAGATACTGCTCTTCATCACCATACTCTTTGATAATTTTTTGCCATGCTGTTAAAACATATGCTTTATTTTCGTCACTCTCATCAACCTCACTATGCCCTTCTCTACTATCAGATGCAGAGATAACAAAAGCTGTTTTGATATCTCCTTCTTCTTTAAAAAGCTGATGATACTTGATAGCTTCATACTTACTACTAGTAGCCAACATCGCTTTAAATCCAGTCCCTTGGATGTAGGTTTTAAAGTGTTCGTTTATATCTAACATAATAGCTTCTAGTCGCCTCTCACTCGAAGCCACTCTTTGAAACCTAGCCCACTTTTTTTTGAGATTTAACTTTTGTTCATCGTTTAAGTGTTTAGAAATCTTTTCAAATCGTCTATCAAGTCCACTTGCATCATTTACCCATTGTTCTACTAACCGCCCTTCATATAGTAGTGGCAAAACAGCTTTATCTTTTACTGCTTGGTCGATAGTATAGCGGTGTATCTCTCCACCAAATTTATCAAATGAACTCTTCTCTTTTTTCATCAAAGGTGTTCCTGTAAATCCTAAATAACAAGCATTGGTAAATACTTTTCTCATATCTTTGTGCATATCACCACCTTGTGAGCGGTGTGATTCATCTACTAAAATAAAAATATTTGGGTCATTTAGTATTACTTTCTCTTTTTTGACTGTTTCAAATTTATGTATCAGTGTAGTTATGACTGACTTACCTGAGTGTAAAAGTTTTATAAGATTGTGTCCTGACCTTGCACGATGAGCTGATACTTCATTTGATTTGAAAGTGTTGTGTATTTGTTTATCTAAGTCTTTTCTATCGGTAACAATGATAATTTTAGAGCCTACAATCTCTCTTTTGATAACCTTAGCAAGCATCACCATTGTCAAAGATTTTCCACTTCCTTGGGTATGCCATATAAGCCCACCTGCTCTTATGCCAACATTGTCTATGGTTTGTATTCGTTTTAAGATACTTTTGATAGCAAAGTATTGTTGGTATCGTGCTATCTTTTTTACTTTAGCATCAAAGATGACATAGGTATGGAGAAGTTCTAAAACTCTCTTTTTACTAAAGAGTGAAAAAAGTGTTTTATCTAGCTTACTTGCTGTTCTGCCACTTATGAGATGATGCACATCAAGCTTCTCTTCCTCTTCCCATACTGCATAGAATTTTTCAGGTGTACCAATAGTCGCATACTGTGGTGAATGGTTGTTAGCTGCTAAAGTGATTTGGATATATTTAAAAAGTGTAGGTATCTCTTTTTCACCTTGATTTCTAATCATCTGTGAGATACCTTGTGCTGTTTTTTCACTAGACTTTTTAAGTTCAATCACCCCAAAAGGGATACCATTTATAAACAGCACAATATCAGGTCGCCTTGTTTTTTCACTCTCATTTTTAGTTACCCTATCTACTATAAACTCCTCCGTAAAATGAAAAACATTATTTTCAAAATGTTTATAATCGATATAAAAGAGAGAAAAACTTTTTTGCACCCCATCGATAAGCTCCTCTGTGTAGGAGTTTCCAAGCAGTAGCTGATCACTTATCTTTTGATTGGCAGTCATGAGCCCTTCATTGAGTGGTACATCAAGTTCATCAATAGCTTTGGCGATATTTTTAGGAGAGAAGTTGTAGCTTGTGCCTTTATACTCAAAAGAGTTTATCTCTTGTAGTTGTGCTAAGAGAATATCTTTTAGTACAACTTGACTTGTGTTATCTCTATGTTTTTGCATCTCATTTTGAGGGATGAAAGTGTAGCCTAAGGAGGTTAGGAGAGAAATAGTATTTTTTTGTATTTGAGTCTCGGTTGTGTTTGGTGTCATGTTTTCCTCTCTTTTGTGTTTTAGTAAAGTTTATCTCCTCAACTTGAACTATAAATATCTATAGTTCACTTTAGAGCCTTAACTTGAACTATAAATATTTATAATTTAATTTAAATGATTAACTTGAACTATAAATATCCAAATATTTTTTAAATAGATAATGTTTGTTTCTTTTAAATCCTGTAAATTCTATCAATATATTTTTATCTTCAAAATCCTTTATTAGAGAGCTTGTAGTCGCTTTAGATATACTCAACTCTTGTGAAACTTCTGCCATATTGACGATAGGGTTTTGATACAAAAACTCCAACAACTTACTAGCATTGTGTGCTCTTTTACCAAAAGTCATCATAAGCCCATCCATATCACTTTTCAATATTAATATCTTCTCAAATGTTACAACACCACTTTGAGCAGTCTCAATAACTGCTTCTAAAAAAAATTTTATCCAAGAAGTTAAATCATTTTTCTCCCTTACATTTGTAAGAGAGTCATAATAGATGCTTTTGTGTTTTTCTATAAATTCAGAAAGATAAAGTGCAGGCTTTTTTAGTAGCCCATTACTAACCAAATAAAGTGTTATCATAAGCCTTCCAATTCGACCATTGCCATCTAAAAAAGGGTGTATGGTTTCAAACTGATAATGTGCTATAGCAATTTTAATAAGATGGGGAACTTGTAGCTCTTGATTGTGCAAAAATTTTTCTAAATCTCCCATAAGTTCAGGTACTTCATCATGTGTTGGAGGTATAAAAAAGGCTGTATTTAAACTAGTCCCTATCCAATTTTGTGATTTTCTAAATTCTCCTGGTTGTTTATTTTCACCTCTTGTGCTATTTAAAAGAATTTGATGAACATCACGAATAAGACGACTGCTAAGAGGAATCGTATCGAGTTTTAAAATTGCATAATTGATTGCTTCGATATAGTTTTGCACTTCCTGCCAATCATCCCTCTTTTGGGGGTCTATCTGCTCTTTATTCACCAAAACTTCGTCCATCTCTGTTTTTGTACCCTCTATCTTACTAGAAGTATTTGCCTCTTTTGCAATATGCATCTTAATAAAAATATCTACATTTGGTACTATCATAGTGTATGCATTGAGTTCACCCAATGCTCTTGTTGCATCTTCAAGCATTATGTTTATCTGAGGGTCATCCCATACAAAAGTATGATTTATCTTTGATGGGGAGAAACTTTTGTATTGGTATTGATTTTTATATATACCTGATTTAAAGTTCTTTATGTTCATGGTAAAATCTTTACTTTTGTTGTATTTAGTGTTATTTTTTCGATGCAAAAGCTTTTACTCTCCAAGTGACAAAATGAATTACATTTTTTTGAAAAATTATAAACTATTGATGTACTCAAACGATAATAATTAATATATTTTAATTTTAATACTGCAAATTCTTCATTTATCATGATAAGTCCATGGGATTTTAAAATCTTAACTTGCTTGTATAAATGAGGTTTGTTATAAGGAGTCATAAGCACTTCTCCATTTGCACATGAGACAGAGGTGGGAGAAGTATATTACTTGCATTATCGTTTAAAATTGCTTTATGTTTAATTAAATTAAAGTTAAATTCAAAAAATGTCGATACACTTGTATAAAGGTTCTCATCTGCTGATAAGACTCCAAGGGAGGCTTCTTCGGATAGGTAGAATGGGTCATTTTTCATAATAGTTTTTCTTTCTATTTTTTATCCACTTATAATAGCTATCTTGTTTTATTGGTGTCATGTTTTCCCTTTTAATCTTTTTATCTCTCTATCAAAATCAGATATATAATCTTTGTCTTGTTTTACTTTATAGCTTTCATACTCTTGATTTGCTTTTTGTAGTGCTTGTTTATGAGATATTAAGCCATTATTATCAAGTATATCAAATTCATTAAATTCTAAAAATTTATTAATACCATTTTGTAAATCTACCATACTCATAGCTTCTCTTTTTGTTGCTAAAAATTCTACATGATCAAAATAAGCTGTAACAATTCTATCTAACATATCTAACTCTTTTTGAGTAAGATAGTTTTTTGCTATACCCACATCGCTTTTTAAAATTCTTCCATCAGGTGAGTTTTTCCAATTTGTTAACCCCATATAAGGTTTAGTACTATCGGCTTTATCATAAATAATCTCAGCCGCAGTATTACCTGCAATAGCATAATGAAATTTATTTTGTATATGAGCATAGAAGTTTTTAGCTAAGCTAGAATCTTTATCATAATCTATACTACACTCTGCAAAAATATCAGTTATCTTTTGATAAGTTCGTCTTTCGCTGTTTCGTATGCTCCTAATTCTTTCAAGTAACTCTTCAAAATAGTCTTCACCAAAATGCTTACCATTTTTGAGTCTATCATCATCCATCACAAAACCTTTGACGATAAACTCTTTTAAAGTTGCAGTAGCCCAAATACGAAACTGTGTAGCTTCTTTTGAATTTACCCTGTAACCTACTGATATAATTGCATCAAGGTTGTAAAAATCTACATCCCGTTGAACATTTCTATCTCCCTCTTTTTGAACTATTCGAAATTTTCGAATAGTTTCTTTACTAGATAGCTCTCCACTTTTAAATATCTCTTTTAGATGATAGTTTATAGTATGAGTCTCCACACCAAAAAGCTCTCCCATCTTTTTTTGAGTTAGCCAAAAAGTCTCATCTTTGAAGTGTACTTCAAACTCTACTTTTATGGTTTCAGTTGTGTAAAATATGATTTTGTGTTGAGTTGTGTTCACACTTTTACCTTTTCTTTTAAGTTAATTATCTGATATAAAATCTTCTCTTTTATGTCTTTCAATATCTTTTTTTTTCCATAGAATATTTTTTTCAATTTTTTGCTTATGCCTTAACAGTTTAGTATCAGACACAACATTAAGCAATGATTCAAAATATTCTTTTTCTTTTTCTAATGTAGGCACTCGACTTCCATGAGATGGCTCTAATGGCAATTTATCGAACATTTCAAACGATTGATTATAGTTTAAAAAGCACTCTATAAACTCTTTTCTTCTTTCAAAAGAGTATTCAGATATTAATTCAAAAATAAAAATTATACACTCTTCATTTTTTGAATATTTTTGTATTAATTCTTTGAGAAATGTATTAATTTTTTTTTCAATCTCATTATTGTTTTGATGCTCAAAAAAAGCTTTTAAAGACTCTCCATTAATAAAGACACCTTTTTGTTTAAGATTAAACAATGTATTAACTAATTTAAAAATAACTTCTTTATAATCATTTCTATTCCATATTATTGAAAAATCATTAGTTAAATCATAATAACCTTCTTTATTAAATATATGCTCTATATAATTTTCAATAAATGAATTATCCATTGTAAGAATTTTATTTAATGCAGTGTTACCATAGTCTAGATGAGTGTCATTTTCTAGACATAACAAGTAAATAGTTTTAAGCAATTTTATGTTGTTTGCAAAATATGTTTCCATATTTTTAAAAATATCACTATAAATATTAAACACTCCACATAAAGAATCTACAAAATTAGTTTCTTCATTTTTATTTCTATTTATAACTATATTGATAATTTTTATAAGCATATTTGGCTCAATAAGAAAATAATTTTCAAGATAATCCAAAGAATTATAATAAATAGTTGTTTTCGTATTTTTATATAATTTCAACAATTCATCTACTTCATATTGTGTTATCTGTTCTTTGGATAAAACAGTAAAAAATTTCAACAATAAATTATATTTATTGTTGAAATTATATTTATTTAAAAGCTTATATGTTTTATTTTTACCTAAAATTTTAATAAGATTTAAAATATTTAAATTTAGTGAAAATGGATTTCCCATTTTCAAATATTCAGTAACTACTTGCACATATAATTGTGAATGATTTTTTGCTAAAATATCAAATAATTTATTAAGATTATTAGTTAGCTTATAGTTATTACTTCCTTTGATTTTATAAATCTTTTTACATAAATCAAGAAGGTATTTCCAATCTTCAAAGAGATAATTTTTAAAAAATATTGATAATCTTTCCATTAAAACTTGATCAGTAGCTTTCCAATCTATTTCTTTTGAATCTCTATTTTCTAGTGAGATACTGATATTATCTAACATAAGAATTTTTTCTATACTATAATCTTTATGATAAAATTTTTCACGAATTTTTTTATCATAGTCAATACTTTTAGTATCTAAAACATCTAAAAAGTGTTGAACTATACTACACTTTTCATAAGAATCTTTATCAAGATTCTTATGAATAAAGTTTAGTATATGATTAGTATCCCAAAGCTCAATCTTTGATATATCATACCGATGGCTTAAGCCTGATGGGTACTCTTCGATTAGTTTTAAAACATCATGCTTATATTCTTGATTTTGATAAAGAGAAAAAACTTTATCAAAAATATTATTTCTTAATTTTTGCAATGCTTCTGTTTCATGAGGTTTATAAAAAAGAATAGTGCATTGATTGCCTTTTAATTTATTATCTTCAAATTCAGTTTTAACTAAATAGCTAGAGACTCTAATAAACAATTTTGTAATTAAAATATCTTTACCATCATCAGTCAATCTCCACAAGTTATCAACCAACTGACTTTCTTTATTGTATCCATATCTATAACTATCATTTTGGTATCCATAGTTTTCTGTAAAGATAACAATAACTTGTGATAAACTCAAAAACTCTTTTTTTAAATATTTAACTATTAACTCTATAGCAATAGGCAGATTTTCATGATCCTTACTAAAAACAGATAATATATTTAAAAGTTTGCTATTATCACTATTAGTATCATTTTCCCAAAAATTTAATAATTTTATATCAAATTTTTGTTCTACTAAATCATCTATTTTCTTACCAATATAAGCTAAAATATCTGTCTGTTTTAAGAACCAAAACATACGCATAACTAATAATAAATTTTCTTCATTATCTTCATATTTAACCCATAATTTATCTACTGAAATTTTTAATTCTTCTTTTATACATGAACTATTAAAAGTTTGAAATAATGGACTTAAAACATCTATAAATCTTTTTTGAAAATGAGGGAAAAAATTATCCAATATTGTATATATATCTATCTTTTTATCAATAAATACAATTTTATAAAAAAGATACATCGATAATATTTGGTCTGATATTTTTACAATTTCGTCTTGATATAAATCTACTAATTCTAAATTATTAAGCTTTTCTACTTCATCCCAAAATTTTAAAGACGAGATCTTAAAACTACTTTCAATAAGTTGCATTTGCTCAGTATGAGATTTATCAACTACTCTAAAAAATGAAATAATAACAATAGTTATAAGTAGGTTATTATTTTCAGATATCAATATATCTTTATTCACTGATTTAAAATACTCATCATATATGGTGGTTACATCATGTAAAGACTCTAATTTGTCTGTTTCTTTTGCTACTTTAGCAGACATCAAAGCTAGTCTTGGATTTCCTTGCGATACTTCTACAATTTTATCAAGATATATAGAATTAGTTATTTGATATTCATCTTGAATGATACTCTTTATCTCGTCTTCACTAAATTGCTTTAATTCTATCTCTTCTTTAGTAATAGCTTGTGGTACTTTTTCAAGAGCTGTGCTTTTTGCATAGTCTCTTACTGTTGCTACAATTTTTATTTTATTATCTCTGATCTTATCTGCATAATAGTCTAAAATATACTCCAATGCCTGATACACTCTATTAATATCATCAATTAAAATAAGATATTTTCTTTCATCATGAAAATAGGCTTTTATATCATCAAATAAATTTGCTCCTCTATTCAATATAGCTTTAAATTCATATTGATTTTCATCAGCATATTTTTTACACTCTTCAAGTGCAAATTTTGTTTTTCCTACTCCTGCACTACCAGTTATAAAAAGTACTTGACTGCTATTTAATAGCTTATTAAATTCTTTTATTTCGTCTTCTCTAAATTTAAAAGATGTATTTAATGAAGTTGTGTATTTACTATTATCATATATTTTAATAAATTCATCGTAATCTAAAATTTGATTTGTGTCAATTTCTATATTCAAAAACTCTTTTGCTATTTGTGAAAAATTATTATTTATATCATTAGCTAATATTGAATTGGTTAAAATAATACATTCAAGATTATGCTCTTTACATTTATTTTTAAGAGTATTAATATCTAACATATTGACATCTATATTACAAGCTAAAATAACTTTTTCTATATTATTTATAGGTATTTTTGTTTTTGATTCATCAAAACATTTATCTAAATCGTCTAAAAACTTTTTTAATATGTTGGTTTTTTGAGTAGTATATTCTATAAATACATATTTACCATTATCAAGAATAGCAAAACTATCAGGTGTCCCTTTTGTGGGTTTATTTTCTGCTAATTTTGTTCCATTTGAGTGTATTAAATATGAATGTTTTTTGCTTAAATAGCTATCTATAAGTTTATGGAATTTTGTAGCGTCTATCTCAATTAAGGCTTTCTCAATTTGATTAATTTTACTCATACTTTAACCCTCATTTCACCAGTTAGTAACTCCTGAATGAGTCCTTTTTTCTGCTCTTTGAGTACTTCAAGTTTATTTTTTAGTAGCTCTATTTCTTTGTCTGCTGTGCTTAGAATTTGGGCTATTTTTTGTTGTTCTACTAATGATGGAACTCTTAAAGGACAAGTTAGTATATCTTCTTTTCTTAAATTGGTTTGTTTTACTCCATCATCAAAACATAAATAATATTTATGTCTATTTAAAATATAAAATAAGAATGTAGAATTTATTTTTGTAGGTTTCAATAAACATATTCTTTGATTAATGGTATAAGTATCTTTTTTATCAATATAAAAACATTTTGCTATTGCTTTGCCATTTGGTACATCACTCATAACCATTACAATATCCCCAATATTAGCACCTAAGTTTAAATTATTTGCATATTTTTTTATTTTACCATTTGTTGATATGAATTTTGAATTTACTACTATATATTTTCCATTTTTAATAATATCTTTTTCATGGGCTTTTCCATTAAAGAATTCTACTAATTCATCTAAATCTTTTTTCTTCCACTCCTCATCAAACCCACTAAATCGAACTTCACCACTAAGTAGCTTTTGCATAAGCCCTTTTTTTAGTTGCTCTTTTGCTTTTATCAACTCCACATAACAAGAGATAGCATCATCCCAAGTAGTTAAAATCTCGGCTATTTTTTGTTGTTCTCTTAGAGGTGGTAAAGGGATATCAAGATATTTAATAGTATCTAAATTTAAATTGTCTTGGTTGCTACCATGTGACAAATTACGAATTTTCATATAAGATTTATCTAAATAATTTAAAAGGAAATTAGTTGAGTATTTTTCATTGGGCTTTATTGAAGCAAATGCTTGATTAATTGTACTTTCAATTTTTAATAAAGCTACTTTGCCTCTTGTTTTACCTTGACCATACATAGCTAATAAAATTGTATTGATAGGCATAAGTTTCATTTTTAATTCTTTTAGTGCAAATTTAGTGATTTTTTCACTTGATGTATCAATATAAATTTTATTTACTTTTGTAGTTGTTACCCAATTAATCGTGCCATTATCCCAAAATAAATTATTTGTTCTTAATGGGGTTTTTCCTGTTTCAACTGTTGCTATATTTTTCAACTTCACAACCTCCCACTCCTTAGGAACAACCCCAACCTTAGTCTGTTTATACCCTTCTGGCACTCCTTCACTACTCATCATCTTCACTCTCTAACTTCTTTTGCTCCTGCAAAATACTCTTAGCATTTAATTTTGTTACAACTTTTTTCCCCGTTTTAAGCTCAAGTGCTTCTCGTGCTACTTTTGCCACACTTCCACCTTGAGATGCTACATCTTTACTATCTTCAAAAGTTTTAGGATTGGTAGCTTGAGATATATCTTTTGTTGAGGCTTCTGCTAACATGCTCAAGATAAGTTCTGTATTTGTCATATTGTCTCGTAAGTTCTCTTTTTTTAAGCCTTTGAGTATTTTATACTCTTTTGTTGTTTTATCTGTCCATGTTTTTGTGATGATATTTGTTAGAGTTGCAAACTCTAGTCCCTCTTTTAAGCCTCTGCTTTTCCACTCGTCTGTTAACTCTTTTCGTATCTCTATACTTTTTAGTCTTTGGTTTATCCAGTTTTGTGAGTATCCTAGCTCCATGTACTGCTCCAATGCTCTATCTATGGTTATCTCAGGATCGCTCATCTCATCCAATCGCTCACGACCTAGTTTTGCCAACCATAGTTTAAAAGGTTCTGCTTTTGATGATGGTATAGATTGTATCAGCCTAAAAAGTTGCTCTGTATCTGCTACATCTGTAAACCTCATCTTGCCATCAGATGCTTTCATCTTCAACTGGTGACAATTTGTCACCGTTTCATTTCCTTCTGCTTTTAATCTTTGTTTTAATTTATTCCAATACTTTCTAGCTGTTTGATAATCCTTACTTTGAACCAAAACATAAACCATATCTACAATAGAGACAAACCATTTTTCACTTTTCTCATCCCAAAGAGTACGAACCTCTTTTTCTTCAAAGATTTTTATACTGTTAGTCATCATCTTTACTCTCTAACTTCTTTTGTTCTTTTTCTATCTTTAAAACACTTCTTTGAGGAGTTGATAAATCTTCTGGCATAGTTCCACCTAGCTCTTTGATGGTTTGTCTTACTTTTTTACCAACTTTAAGATGAGTTTTGTTAGCTATCTCTTTGCTTTTTATACTGTCTCTTTTTAGTTTCTCTTCGGCTTGAGTCGCACGAAAAAGATTGGCTGCTAACTCTGTGCTTCCCATATAGTCTAAGATTTTATGTGATTTTTTTAGTCCTTTTTTAGCATGTATCCCTTTTGCATCAAGTCCACCATATAACCCCCTATAACCATGATTTTGAAATATTGCAAAGTCCAAAGTTGTCTCAACACCTGCTTTTTGTGCTGTTTCCACCAACTGCTTATTATGCTCTTTTAGCTCATTTCTCAAAAAAAATCTTTTTTCGTCCTCTTTGAGTTGTGCAAATACTTCATCATCTTGCAACTCTTGTCTTCGTGTTTGTATAGCAAAATATGTTTGCCCACTTGCTACTACTGGTTTGCTAGGGTCTGCATTTTGAACTACTAGATAACATGCATATCTTGAAAGTTTAAAAGATGGATAAATATTTTTTGCACCCTGTCCATGAATTAACTCTTCGTTGACTTCAACGATGTGTTCTTCTGTTTTGTTATTACTATTGACACATGCTTCTTTTGCTTTTTCTATAACTTTTGTAAAATTCCTAAAATCTGCATATTCCAAAAGCTTTGCCAATGCCCTTGCATACCAAAATTCGTTGCCATTTTCATCTACTTGTTTAAGTTCTTCAAAAGTGTTATGGTGATGTTTTTCTAAATTTTTCATAATCCTAACTCCTTAAGATATCCACTCATTTTAACTTTTACAAAACTTAACTCTTTTTCTATTTTAATTATCTCTTGCTTGGTAGCCTCTATATCAACCCTCTCTTCTTCCTCAAAAGTATCCACATATCTTGGTATATTTAGATTGTAATCATTCTCTTGTATCTCTTCTAGGGTGGCTACATGTGCATACTTGTCTATATCTTTTCTTGTCTGATAAGTATCTAATATCTTTTGTATGTGTGTTTCATTTATGGTATTTTGGTTTTTATCTTTGTCAAACTCACGACTTGCATCTATAAAAAGTACACTCCTACTCTCCCTCGCTCGTTTAAATATAAGTATCGTCGCTGGTATACCCGTACCAAAAAAGAGATTTGCAGGTAGTCCGATGACTGCATCTAGTAGATTGTCATCGATGATCTGTTTTCGTATCTTCCCTTCACTAGCTCCTCGAAACAGCACACCATGAGGTAGCACCACACCCATACGACCATTGACATTGAGACTTGCCAACATATGTTGCACAAAAGCATAATCCCCTTTACTCTTTGGAGGTAGTCCATACTCAAACCGTCTATATCTATCTTCACTTAACTCTTCCGCACCCCACTTATCGAGTGAAAAAGGAGGATTTGCTACAACTATATCAAACTTCATAAGATGGTCATTTTCAAGATGCAGAGGGTTTCTTAGTGTGTCTCCCCACTCTATTTGTGCATCGTTTACCTCATGCAAAAACATATTCATCTTACTTAGGGCTTGTGTTTGTCCGTTTTTTTCTTGTCCATAGAGTGCGAAGTTGTTATTTCCTACCTCTTTAGATGCTTTGATGAGAAGTGAACCAGAACCACATGTAGGATCATAGATACGATCTCCCTCTTTAGCTCCCACAAGTTTAGCAAGAAGTGTAGAAACAGCACTTGGAGTAAAAAACTCTCCACCTTTTTTCCCCGCATCACTAGCAAAGTGTGCTATGAGATACTCATAAGCATCTCCGATGACATCATTGCCACTCAACATAGATGGTCTCAGATCAAGCTTTACATCTGAAAAATCTTCTAGTAAGTTTTTAAGCAAAAAATTTCTCTCTTTAGTGCGACCTAACTTTATATCAGAGTTAAAATCCACATTACGAAATATACCCTCTAACTTCTCATAGTTATCCTCTTCTATTCGCTCCAATGCTTTGTTTATGACAACACCAAGCTGTGGTGACTCTTTGTGCTTTAAAAGATACTCAAAAGTACAACTCTCATCAAGTACAAACTTCTCTCGTTTTAGACTACGCTCTATCCTCTCTTGATTGTCACCATACTTTGCTTTTAACTCCTCTAGCTTCTCTTTATAAAAATCAGACAAATACTTAACAAACAACATCGTCAACACATAATCTTTATACTCACTACTATCCATCGTACCACGAAAGGTATCACAAGCTTTCCAAACGATGTTGTTGATGGTCTCTTGGCTAGTTTTTTGCATGGTTTTTTTCCTTTGTCTGTTTTATGACTGTATCTAGCTATCTCTTTTGCAAAGCTCTTTGTGCATCTTTTAAGTTAATGTAGTGAGCTAAAAATACA